>JAMOVV010000054.1 GCA_027067385.1 Desulfarculaceae bacterium | reverse complement strand
ACACACCTCGCGGCCGCGGATTTCATCCGGCGCCAGGCCCAGGTGCTGGGCCAGGTTGCCCTGGTTCAGGGCCAGCTCCAGCAGCCCCAGGGAATTGAACAGGGCCAAGGGCTCGCCCGGGGCCACCTGGCCATAGGCCCGGCGCAGGCCGCTCACCTCCCAAGGGCCCATGGTCACCTGGGCCTGCCGTCCGGCCAGGAAGTCCTCTACCGCCGAGCGGTCCAGGTTGGTGATGAGGTTGCCGAAGTGGTCGCGGCCCAGCACCTGGCCCGCCAGGCGGTCCCCCTGCAGGCGGGGGCGGGGCCAGTCCAGCCGAACCGGGTCATCCAGGGGCGGCCCCATCTCGGCCGGCGCGGCCCCGGCCGCCAGGTGGGCGGCCACCGGGGCGAAGACATCACGGCCGTGAAAGGTATCGGACACCTCGGCCCGGAAGAAGCGGCGGTTGGTGAGCTCAAAGGCCCGCCAGTCGGGGCCAGCCTGCAGCACCATGGTGAACAGGCCGTTGTCCGGCCCCACCCAGAGCATGCCGCGGGCCTCGATCACCAGTCCCCGGCGCTCGGTGCCCACCCCAGGGTCCACCACGGCCAGGTGCACCGTGCCCGGCGGGAACACCTCCACCGCCTGACCCAGCACCAGGGCGCCGGCGGCCACGTCCTGGGCCGGCACCCCGTGCTCCAGGTCCACCAGGCGCGCCTGGGGGCAGAGGGACAGGATCACCCCCTTCATCACTCCCACGAAAGGCCCCCAGCCGAAATCGCTGGTGAGCGTGATGATCGGCGGCCGGTTCATGGGCCGTCCACCACCGCCGGCAGCAGCCGGCCGGCCCGGCCGCGCAGCGACAGGTCCACTTGCCCCGAGTGCGGGGTGGGCTCCAGGTTGATCTCGATCACCACCGCCCCGGCCTCCTTGGCCACCATGGCCAGGCCGGCGGCCGGCTGCACCACCGCGCTGGTACCCACCACCAGCATCACCTGGCAGGCCCGGGCGGCCGCCAAGGCCCGTCGCAGCAGTTCGGGGTCCAGTGATTCGCCGAACCAGACCACCGCCGGCCGCAGTAGGCCGCCGCACTGGCGGCAGGCTGGCAGGGTGGGCAGCTCCAGGGAGGTTTCCCGGTACTGCCGGCCGCAGGCCTGGCAGCGCACCTGCCAGATGCTGCCGTGAATCTCCAGCAGCCGGCGGCTGCCGGCGGCGGCGTGCAGGCCGTCGACGTTTTGGGTGATGAGCGTAAAGTCGGCGGTGCGCTGCTCCAGCCGCGCCAGGGCCAGGTGGGCCGGGCCCGGCCGGCAGTCGGCGATGAGCCCGCGCCGCCAATGATACCAGCGCCAGATCAACTCCGGGTCGGCGGCAAAGGCCTGGGGCGTGGCCAGTTCTTCGGGGCGGTGGTTTTCCCACAGGCCGCCGGGTCCCCGGAAGGTGGGCACCCCGCTCTCGGCCGAGATGCCGGCCCCGGTGAGCACCGCCACCCGCTCGGCCTTAGCCAGCCGATCCGCGGCCGCGGCGATCTCAGCCGACTGGCCCATGGCCGCCGCCTGGTAAGAATTCGCTTGCCATGGTCTCTAAACTCGCAGGGGCGGATGAACATGTCAAGGGCTACCGGCCGCGGCCGAGTTCGGGCCGGGCGGCCGCCGCCGCAAGCGGCCTTGGCTGGACCGCACCAGGCCAATATGATCCCAGTAAAATACACCCCGAACGACGAAGAACTAAAGACGAGACGCCCCGCCAAAAAAGAGACGCCCGGCTCGGGCGCCCCTGGGGCTGGTTTTCATGTGAGGGGCCGCCCAAGACCACGCCGGGCCGTGGTGGCCGGCGCCGCGCGCCTAGTCGGCCTTGGAGTCGGACTTTTTCTGGCTGGACTTGCTCTCAGAGGATTTTTCGGCCTTGTCGCCCTGGCCCTCGCCGGCCAGGGTGGAGGAGTTCTTGCCCTTGTAGTCGGTGGTATACCAACCCGAGCCTTTGAGGTGGAAGGCGCCCAGGCTCATGAGCTTGGTGAGCCGCCCGCCGCAGTGGGGACATTTCTTCAGGGGACGGTCGGAAAACTTTTGCAAGGCCTCGGTTATGGTATCACAGCTCTCACACTGATACTCGTAGATCGGCATGTTCCATTCCCTCGCTGGAAAATACCGGGCCCGAGTTCCAATCCTCGGTCCCGTACTTGCTATAAAGGTTAATCACTCGGTCCAGGTGGGGCAACCTCACCTTGTCCAGCACCTCGGCGGTAATGGCGTGTACCCGGCTCTCTTCCTCTTGCCGGGCCCTCTCGCCGGCCTCGAACAGGTGCTGGAACTTGTAAAACCTCACCACGTGCACCAGCTCATGGGTGAGCACATAGGTCATCAGGGGCATGAACAGCGCGTCGGTACCCGCCCGCCGGACCGCGGCCAGGAGGTTGTGGTCCTGCACGCAGATGCGGAAAAAGTCCCAACCGCGCAAGCGGCCCGGCCGGCTGGGTTGGCGCATGCGCACCACCTGGGCCAGGGCCGTGGGGTCTATCTCGGCGGGCAGAAGTTGCTCCCGGGTGCGGACCTCGTAGGGATATTTCCCCCAGGCATGGGCCGAGAGGCGATAGTGGTCGCTAACGTTCTCCTCGGCCATGTATAGCGCCTCGCTGAACTGGACCAGTTCCCGGGCCGCAAACCTTGTTGTGGCCATAAGTCACACCCCTTGCCCCGTGGCTGGGGAAAATATAAGGTCCTGGGGTGTGCTTAGCAACCCTTTGGTGTATTTTCTTTAGTCGTATGCGACAGTTGACCCGTACCACGGTGGTTCGGCGTCCCCGCTGGCCGGCCCCCGCGCGAACCGTCATCTTGGATTGTTGGTGTAATCATATGTTTCGCAAGGTGTTTTTTGCCATAGCCCTGGCGACCACCCTCCTGGCCCTGCCCGGCCTCTGGGCCCGGGCCCAGGGGCCGGGCGACCTCAAGGCCGGCTACTGGCGGCCGGCCGACGCCTCGGCCACCTGCCAACTGCGGCCCAACCCGGACGGCTCGTGGCTGCTGTGTTACTGGGAGGGGGACTCGGACCAGCCTCCCCGCTCGGGCCTGGCCTGGATGGCCCGGATGGTACGGCGCAGCTCTACCAAGCAGTACACCGGCATCTGGCAGGCCCTGCCCGGCTCCTGTTGTCCCGGCCGGGGCCGGCTGGAGCTGGAGGCCCTCGGCGGCGACCGCCTCCGCTTCACCCTGTTCACCCCGTCGCTGGACAGCCCGGCCTGGCCGCAACGCGCCGTCCGGGAATTCCGCTTTGCCGGCCCCCTGCCCGATTCCCGGCCCCGGGAGCGCCTGGCCGGGCTGTGGCGGCTGCGCCTGTGGTACACCGACCTGCTGCCCAACCAACAACCGGCTGATCCCGAAGACGGCATGGTGCGCCTGAGCCTAGCGCCCGGCCGGCTGCGGGCCCAGTGGCAGGACCAACCCGGCTCGCTGGAGATCAGCGTACTGGGCGACTCCATGTCCCTGGTCTACCGCGACCGCGCCGCCGGGTTCGAGCTGGAGGCCGCCCTGAACCAGGTGGCCGGCGGCCTGGCCTTTCGCGGTCCCTTCAAGTCCACCCTGGGCCGCGGCCGGATGTACTTGGTGCGGCGGGCCGTACCGGCGGTGCCGCCGGGCGGCGCGGCCGAGCCCGAGGGCGCCCTGAGCGGGCTGTGGGTGGACCCGCGCACCGGCAACGACTTCATGGCCATCACCCAGCACGGCGCGGGTTTTAGCTTCGAGGCCTTTGGCGGCAGCCGCCAAAGCCCCCGCTACCTCAGCCTGGGCCAGGCCAAGCCGGCCGGGGCCGGGCGCTTCCGGGCCGTGGCGGCCGATTCGCCCCGGCACTGCTGCGGCAACCAGGGCCGGCTCATCTTCCGCCGCCTGGGACCCGACCGCCTGGAGGTGCGTTCTTTCTGGTGGCCCCGCAACCACCCCGACCCCGGCCTGGACGAGACCAACCCCTACGTGCTGGTGCGGGTGAAGAAAAAGCAGCCTGGGGCCTCCAAGGGCACCTGGCCCACTATCTTCGACTCGCGTCCCGGACTCATGAACCGCGACCGCGGCAGTCTGCGGGTGGTCTTCACCCCCCGCCGGCCCCAGGGCGGCGGCCCGGCCACCCTGTTTTCCCAGGGCGGTTACCGCCGCGAGCTGGAGCTGTTCATCGACCGCCAGGGCCGCTTGGCCGCCCGCCTGGCCACCCAGGCCGGCCGGGCCGTCACCCTGGCCGCCGAGCAGCCGCTGGCCTGGGGCAAAAAGCACACCGCCTGGCTCACCTACCGCGCCGGCGGCTCGGTCAAGCTGTATCTCGACGGCCAACCGGTGGCCCGGGCCGCCATGGCCAGCCCCTGGGCCGGGTCGGTGGCCCCCTACCTGCTGGGAGCCAGCCGCTGGCCCGGGCGGGTGTTTAGCGGAACCATCGCGCGGGTGGACCTGTGGAGCAGCCGGCAGGACCCGGCCGCACCCCAGCCGCCCCAGCTCAGCCTCACCCCCGGTACCCCCACCGGCCAGGGCGACCAGGCCGGCGATGACCAGAAGGTTACCCTGCTGCGCCTGTGGCACCCGGTGCGCCTGGTGCACGCCTACGCCGTGGACCCCGACCGCGTCCGGCTCCTCACCTCGCAGGGCTTTCACCTGCAGGGACCGGTGGGCCGCCTGCGCGCCAAGCCGGCGCCGGGCACCCGGCCGCTGTGGGCCCACCAGCACCGGCAACTGGGCTACACCGTCTTGGGCTGGTCTCAAAAGCCACCGGAGGGATGCAAGCTCCTGGGGCTCATGGGATACGCCCCCACCCGGCCCGGCCCCCAGGCCCGCGTGCTGTGGGAGGCCACCGGCGCCTTTGCCGAACCCCTGCGCCGGCGGCGCTCGGTCGACCGGCTCTACACCTCCCGGGCCGACCAGGCCAAGGCGGCCGAGCCGTGGGGTTACGGCCCGGCCAAAAAGGTAGGGCTGGTGCTGGCGGCCGAGGAACCGGAGCTCACCCCGCCGCGGCTCTATACCTGGAGCGGCTCCTGGCAGGGCGAGGGATGGGGACGTTTCTTCCTGGTGCGCCGGGGCCCTTGGCTGGACCTCTTTTGGTACTACTCCTCGCTCAGCGGCCCGCACTACTTCGGGCGCTACCGCCTCAGCCCCGACGGCCTGACCGCCCGGGGCACCGCGGTGGGCAACCCCGGCCCGCGGGCCACCTACTACCGCCACCAGCTGCGCCTGGTGACAGACGCCGCCGGCGGCCCGTGCATCGAGCTCAGCTCCTGGCGACTGGCCGCCCCTACCACCGACGGACGCCTGGTGCGCTTCAAGCGGCCCAACCTCACCCGCAGCCGACTCACCAAGCGGTCCCAGGCCATACCGCCGAAGGAAAAGGCCATCCTGGCCCGCCGCGCCGCCCAGCCCCAGGCCGACCCGGCCCGGCAATACGCCGCCGCCCTGAAGCAGGCCCAGCAGGCCGGCCGCCTGTTGTGGCGATGAGGACCATGCCCAGCTCCGCCGACGAACTGCGCCGCAGGCTTGTGCAGCGCTGGCCCCACCTACTGCCCCCCGGCGGCGCGGACCCCCGCCCCCCGGTATTTGACGGCTGCACCCGGGCCGCCGAACGCCTGCGCCGTCGAGGGGAATACCGCAGGGCCGGCCTGGCCCTGGTGATGCCCGACCCGGTGCTGCTGCAGGTGCGCATCAACCTACTGGCCGACCTGGGCTCGTTGGTGGCGGCCACCCCGGGGCTCAAACAGGGGCTGGTGCGCCTCAGCGCCGACCAGGTGCCGGTAGCCCGGCGCAGCCGCGACCTGCGCGGCGGTTCGCTGCTGCGGGCCGGCCGGCAACTGCGCTTTCCCGCCGCCCGGCTGGGCAAGGTAGGGCTGCTGGTCATCGCCGCCCTGGCGGTGGACCGCCGGGGGCTGGTGCTCGACGACGGCCGGGGGCTGGCCGCCCTCACCCTGGCCCTGCTGCACCGCCTGGGCTCCTGGTCGCCGGCCGGCAAGGTGGCCGTGCTGGCCGACGACAGCCAGGTAATCGACCAGGTCCCGCCCCACCGCCTGGCCCCAGCGGCCGACCTCATCGTCACCCCCTCGCAGGTGATCACCGTGGGCCACCCGCCCCAGACCGAGCTGGCGTTGGAGGACCTGCCACCGGAGCTGGCCTCCCTGCCGGTGGTCAAGGCGGTGCGCTCCCGGGGGACCACCGGGTGATCCGGCGCTTGTTGCATCCCGGCGGCCGGACTATACTGGGCCCTATGCGAATCTTTCCCCCATGGCAGGCGGCATGACTTCCCGCCGCGGCGATCGCCAACCCACCGTCTGGTTCGTCACCCCGGAGGCTGTGCCCTTTGCCAGCACCGGCGGGTTGGGCGAGGTGGCCGGCTCCCTGCCCCGGGCCCTGGCCGGCCTGGGGGCCAAGATGCACCTGGTGATGCCCCTGTACGGCCAGGTGGACCGCGCGGCCCACGGCATCGAGCCCAGCGGCCCGGTGCTGCCGGTGCCGGTGGGTTCCAAGACCGTGGAGGCCCGGGTGTACCAAGGTCGCCTGGGCGACTGCCCGGTGCACTTCATCGCCCAAGAGGGCTACTTCGACCGTCCCGGCCTCTACGGTACCCCCCA
This sequence comes from Desulfarculaceae bacterium, assembly GCA_027067385.1. Classification (GTDB taxonomy): domain Bacteria; phylum Desulfobacterota; class Desulfarculia; order Desulfarculales; family Desulfarculaceae; genus JAMOVV01. The sequence goes on along the minus strand of JAMOVV010000054.1, from coordinate 5,125 downwards.
GGGCGACTACCCGGACAACGCCGAGCGCTTCGTGTTCTTTTGCCGGGCGGCCCTGGCCCTGGCCCAGGTCCAGCAGCCGGCGGTGGAGGTGGTGCACTGCCACGACTGGCAGAGCGCCCTAATCCCGGTATACCTGCAGGCCGGCCTGCCGCGCTTCACCGCCTCGGCCCGGCCGGCCACCCTGCTCACGGTGCACAACCTGGCCTACCAGGGCATCTTCCCCCGCCGCCGCTTCGCCCTCACCGGCCTGCCCGATGCCTACGACCACCCCCGCAGCCTGGAGTACTGGGGCAAGCTGAGTTTTCTCAAGGCCGGGCTGCTGGCCGCTGACGCCCTCACCACCGTGAGCCCCGGCTACGCCGCCGAGGTCTTGCAGCCGGCCCACGGCATGGGCCTGGAGGGGGTGCTGCAAAAACGGGCCTCGCGGCTCCACGGTATCCTCAACGGGGCCGACTACCAGCGCTGGTCGCCCCAGGACGATCCCCATTTGCCGGCCAACTACGGCCCCGGCGACCTCGGCGGTAAGCAACTCTGCCGCCAGGAGCTGTTGCGCCGCTTTGGCCTGGAGCCGGCCGACGGGCAGACCACGGTGCTGGGCTACCTGGGTCGCTTGGCCGAACAAAAGGGGATGGACCTCCTGCTGGACGTACTGCCGGACATCCTCATGGACCCGGTGCGCCTGGTGATCCTGGGCCAGGGTGACGCCTCCATCGAGTCGGCTGTCAAACGGGCGGCCCGGGAGCACCCGGGGCGGGTGGGGGTGGAGTTGGCCTACGACGACGGCCTGGCCCACCTGGTGCAGGCCGGCTGCGACCTGTTGCTCATGCCCAGCCGGTTCGAGCCCTGCGGCCTGAACCAGATGCACGCCATGCGCTACGGCACCATCGTGGTCGCCCACGCCACCGGGGGGCTGGCCGACACCATCGAGACCTTTGACCCCAAGAGCGGCCGGGGCACCGGGTTTCTTTTCAAGCCGCCGCAGCCGGAGCCGCTACTGCACGCACTGCGCCAGGCCCTGTGGACCAGGGCCCACCCCGAGCTGTGGCGCCGGCTGGTGGCCAACGCCATGGCCCAAGACTTCTCCTGGAACCGCAGCGCGGCGGCCTACCTGGAGCTGTACCAGGACCTGGCCCCGGGCTCCAGGGCCTGAGTCGCTTGGCCGGGCCGGCCCGCGGCGTCCGGCGTCGGCTTAAGGCGGGTGACGGATTATGGCGGGCGCCGGGGCATGGCGGGCGTCGGGTCATGGTGGGAGGCGGATTATGGCGGGTGATGGCTTGGCCCGGGGGCGGCGTTACCAGCCCGGGGAGCGTGGCCGGGGTTAGAAGTAGCGGGCGGTGACCTGTTCCCACTTGCCGGCGGCCTTGAGCAGGAACTCGCAGGCCTGGCGCACCGCGCCGCGGCCGCCCTGGTGGTCAGACACCCAGTGGGCCGCCTGGAGCACCTCGTCGATGGCGTCGGCCGGGGCCAAGGCCAGGCCCACGGCGCGCATGGGCGGCAGGTCGATGAGGTCATCGCCCATGAAGGCCACCTGTTCCCAGGCCAGGCCCATTTGATCCACCAGCTCGGTGAGCACCGGCAGCTTGACCTTGGCGTCCTCGATGAGCCGGCTCACCCCCACCTGCTCGGCGCGGGCCCGGTTGGCCGCGCCGGAGCGGCCGCTGAGCCAGGCCAGCTCGAACCCGGCGCGCATCAGCAGCTTCATACCGTGGCCGTCCTTGATGTTGAAAAACTTCAGCTCGCGTCCCTGGTGGTCCAGGGTCACCGTGCCCGGGGTGAGCACCCCGTCGACGTCGAGCACCAGCAGCTTTATCTTGGCCGCCCGGGCGGCCGGGTCGGTGGGGCTCATGCCAGGGGCTCCCGCGGGGTTTGGGCGTAGATGGCCTGCAGGTCGCGCAGCAGGGGTTCCAGGTCGTCCAGGGCCAGGCTGTTGGGGCCGTCGCACCGGGCCCTTTCCGGCTCCGGGTGCACCTCCAAAAAGACCCCGTGGGCCCCGGCGGCCACGGCGGCCCGGGCCAGGGGGGCCACGAAGCGACGGTCGCCGCCGCTGGCGTGGCCCAGGCCGCCGGGCAGTTGCACGCTGTGGGTGGCGTCAAAGACCACCGGGCAGCCCAGGGAGGCCATGATGCCCAGGGAACGCATGTCCACCACCAGGTTGCCATAGCCAAAGCAACTGCCCCGCTCGGTGAGCCAGATGGCGCGGTTGCCGGTGGACAGCAGCTTGCCCACCACCGGGCCCATATCTCCCGGCGCCAGGAACTGGCCCTTTTTCACGTTGACCGGCTTGCCGGCGGCCCCCACCGCCAAGAGCAGGTCAGTCTGGCGGCAGAGAAAGGCCGGCACCTGCAACACGTCGAGCACCTGGGCCGCGGCGGCGGCCTGTTCGGGGTGGTGCACGTCGCTGATCAGGGGCAGGCCGCTGGCCGCGCCCACCCGCTCCAGGATGGCCAGGCCCTGGTCGATGCCCGGCCCCCGGAAGCTCTGCAGGCTGGTGCGGTTGGCCTTGTCATAGCTGGACTTGAAGATGATGGGCATATCCAGCCGCTGGGACAGGCCGGCCAGGTGCTCGGCCACGGCCAGGGCCAGGGCCTCGCTCTCCAGCACGCAAGGGCCGCAGATGGCAAAGAGCCGGTCGCCGCCGAATACCCGGCCGCCGATCTCCACCCGGCCCAGGGGCTTGGTCTCGCCGGTGGAGGTCATGAGCGCACCGGTTTGCCGTTTTTAAAGCGCAGGGCGGCCCGGATGAAATCCCGGAACAAGGGGTGGGGGGCCATGGGCCGCGACTTGAACTCGGGGTGGAACTGGCAGCCGAGGAACCAGGGGTGGTCGACCAACTCCACTATCTCCACCAGCTCGCCATCGGGGCTGGTGCCGCTGACCCGCAGGCCGGCCTCCTCCAGCTCCTGGCGAAAGGCGTTGTTGAACTCGTAGCGGTGGCGGTGGCGTTCGCTGATCTCCTCGACGCGGTAGGCGCTCTGGGCCCGGGTGTCGGGAATCAAGTGGCTGGGATAGGCCCCCAGGCGCATGGTGCCGCCCATGTCGCTGAGCTCGTCGCGCTTTTCGATGCGCTGGGTGCGGTAGTCGAACCACTCGCGCATCAGGTAGATCACCGGGTAGGGGGTGTTGGGGTCTATCTCGGCGGTGTGGGCCTCTTTCCAGCCCACCACGTTGCGGGCGAACTCCACCACCGCCATGTGCATGCCGTAGCAGATGCCGAAGTAGGGCACCTTGTTCTCGCGGGCGAACCGCACCGCCCGAATCTTGCCCTCCACCCCGCGACCGCCGAAGCCGCCCGGCACCAGGATGCCGTCGGCCTGCTCGATCTGTTCCACGATGCCCTCGCGCTCCACCTGCTCGCTGTCCACGTAGCTGATGTCCACCTTGGCGTTGTTGGCCACCCCGCCGTGGCACAGGGCCTCGTTGAGGCTCTTGTAGGACTCGTGCAGGTCCACGTATTTGCCCACCATGGCGATCTTCACCTCGTGGGCCGGGTGCTGGAGCTTGTAGACCAGGTCTTCCCACTCGGTGAGCACCGGCGAGCGGGTCCAGATGTTGAGCTTGCGGCATATCTGTTCATCAAGCCCCTGCTTGTGGAAACGCAGGGGAACCTCGTAGATGGTTTCCACGTCCACCGCGGTGATCACCGCCTCGGGCTCCACGTTGCAGAACAGGGCGATCTTTTCCTTGAGGTCGCGGCCCAGAGGCTTCTCGGTACGGCACAGCAGGATGTCGGGCTGGATGCCCACCCGCCGCAGTTCGCTTACGCTGTGCTGGGTGGGCTTGGTCTTGAGCTCGCCGGCGGTGCGGATGTAGGGCACCAGGGTTAGGTGGATGTAGAGGACGTTCTCCTTGCCCACGTCGGTGCGGAACTGGCGGATGGCCTCCAGAAACGGCAGGGACTCGATATCACCCACCGTACCGCCTATCTCGATTATGCCCAGGTCCACCCCGTCCACCGCCGACTGGATGCAGCGCTTGATCTCGTCGGTGACGTGGGGAATTATCTGCACCGTGCCGCCGAGGTAGTCGCCGCGCCGCTCCTTGTTGATGACCGTGTTGTAGATCGAGCCGGTGGTGTGGTTGCACTTCTTGCGGATCTTGGCGTGGGTGAAGCGCTCGTAGTGGCCCATGTCCAGGTCGGTCTCGGCCCCGTCGTCGGTGACGTAGACCTCGCCGTGCTGAAAGGGGTTCATGGTGCCGGGGTCCACGTTGACGTAGGGATCGAGCTTCTGCAGTACGACGGTGAGGCCCCTGGCCTCCAGCAGGGCCCCGATGGAGGCCGAGGCCAGGCCCTTGCCCAAAGATGACAACACGCCGCCAGTGGTGAAGATGAACTTGGGCGTCATCTTATATTGCGCTCCTTTGTATGATGGCTGCGACCGGAAATAGGCATGGCCGGCTGGAAAACCTCCGAATCCAGCCAGATGGCCAGACCCGCCCTGGGCCGGCTGGTCTCCCTGCCCGCGACAACGCAATATCCCCCGAACCGCATGTCGCTGCTTCCGAAAACGTGCACCCGCGTTATTTCATCACCGCAGGTCCGGTTTGCACTCCCATGCTTAAGGTACCTTAGTCGTTGGGAAAATGCAAGATGGCGGGCAAAAGACAAATTCCAAGAAACGATTGAAGTGGCGCGAAATATGCACTATGCTGAGTTTGGTTGCAATATGGCTACCTTGGGGGCCACAATTGACCGGCGGGTCAACCAGGAGGCGCCCCGCGAAAAAAATGACTGCCACCATGGGGGGTGTTTCGGCTAATATAAAAGGCCAAGCACGCACAGGGAGGTTAACTTGATAGTCGCCACTCGCATGTCCCCCAACCCATTTACCATCACCCCGGAGGCCCCGGTGGACCAGGCCCTGGAGCTGATGCGCCAAAAAAACGTGCGCCACCTGCCGGTGGTGGACGCCGGCGAGCGCCTGGTGGGCCTGGTCACCGACCACGCCCTCAACACCGCCTGGTTCCCCTCGCTCCTGGAGGAGCTGAGCGTGGCCGACGTGATGGACGCCGATCCCCTGTGGGTCACCCCCCAGACCACGGTGTACGAGGCCGCCCGCCTGGTCCACCACCACCGCATCACCGGGCTGCCGGTGCTCGACGGCGACGATCTCATCGGCATCATCAC
>JAMOVV010000053.1 GCA_027067385.1 Desulfarculaceae bacterium | reverse complement strand
AAGCCCCTTCGCGGCCGCCTGGCCGCCTGGTTGTTTGCGTTACGCCGAGCCGCCGGTCGCAGCACCGGCCTGCGCTGGGTTGTCTACCGGAGGGGAGCGAAATGTCGGGTGGGTACGCCGTTTGTAATTTGGTTGTTGAACAAAGGGTTGCGCTTGGACCCCACGTGCTTCACCTCGAACCGGCAAATCAGGGGGGATGTACGCTGGGCCGTAAGTCAGAGTGAATCAAGGAGGAAAGCACGGATATACCAAAGCCATCCGGATGACTCAAAAGATAACATTTATAGCGCTATCTAACCTTCATCCGTTAATTTTTCTATACTTTCTGCCAGGCACTTGAATACATCCTTGAATTTTTTCTGGCTTTCTTTCATATTTCCAAGAATAACCCCACCTTGTTCAATTTGCTCATCACTCAACGCAAAGATAGGCACGTTGAATTTTTGCGATTGTGCGATCAATGAATTAAAATCAGCTATGTTTGCGAGATTATAAGGGCTATCAGCGTCTACATGATTTTTGAATTTTTCTTTCGATATTGTCATCTCGTGCGGTACTAACGTAGGTATAAGATGAGAATCTACCGTCTTTTTTATCGAGTCGATCCATTTTTGAAATGATTTGGCAGGGGAGCCGCTTCGGGGACGATATTTCTGAGAAATTATCCCAAGGAATTTTGGAGGGGTATCGGGCATAGGATAAGTTAGATTTTCATCTCTGAATTTCTTAATCTCATCATTCCATCTAGGCAATACAGAACTAAGGGATATTATGGCTTGAGCACAGAAGAAATCTGGAGATGTAGGAACGACAAAGAAATCGCTTGTCATCAACAGAATTTCGTTCAACGCACCGACACTTGGGCTCATATCTATCAATACAAAGTCGAATTTTTTTTCCAATGCTGTCTTGTGCAACAACTCCCTAAAGCTACCGGGTATATTTTGCAATGCCGGTATGGCGCGGCTCGTTGTGACAGCAACGCTAATTTGTGTCTCGGCTTCTGCTAGCTTGATATTTCCAGCCAGCAAATAAAGATTTCTATTACTAGTCTGAATAGGCTTTGCCGCACTTATCTTCTCCTGTGTTCCGCTTAGTACAGGCTCCACCCCTGTAAATATGTCGCATTGTGAGTTGTGTTGGTAGAATTCTTCAATATCTTCTATTGACTTATAATCAAGGACGATTGCCGTTAAGTTGCACTGAGGATCTGCATCGACAATAAGCGTTTTATGTCCCAGGTCTGCCAGCATCCAGCCCAAATTGAAAGTGGTAGTCGTCTTGCTTACACCGCCTTTGTGGTTAAAAAGTGAAATCAACTTCATTAAAGTCTCCTTTCCTCTCCCAGGCCACACACGCGTGTCATTTTAGCAGGGGTCTCCTGCACGATTATTTGGAGCACCGACTCGTCGCTCCCTTTAGGTATCTCCTTACGGGTTTGTAACTATATACTTGGGTACCCTACCCACAACCTGATTGTCAAACAAGAGGGGATATCAAACGGAGAGTCGGAGAGGTCGAAGGGGGTATGTGTAGCTTGAGCCTACAAGCGTGGGGCGGCGGGTGCGAGCCGGGCGCTCGTTCGCGAACCAAGGGATGGGCTGCGATATCCGCCACGGCGTAACCCCGTACAAAGCCGGGGAAAGCGAGGCTCCGTTGCCTACTGCTTTCCCCGCTTTGTCCGTTAACCACGAACCCCGAAAGGTCCGTAGGTTTTTTTGGCTCCCCGGGACGGATTCGAACCGCCGACCCGGTGGTTAACAGCCACCTGCTCTGCCAGCTGAGCTACCGGGGAATTGGCTGGCAGCATATTTACCAGAGTGACGGCGGGCCGTCAACGTCATTTCGCCAGCCTGGGCACCGGTTTATTTTCCCAGGCTCCCTCGGCTTGCCTTTGGCGACGAGCTGTGCTATGTAGCTCGGCAAGGTTATGTCAGGCCAACGGCCATCCCGACCTTGGGTCGGGGTGGCTTTTTCTTTTGGGAGGTATCATGTATACCCGCGCCGCTGTTCTGGCAGTCTACTTCATCGCGGTTTTGGCCCTGGGCCTGTTGGCCCGCAGCCGTTTGAAAGACTCCCCCAGCCAATACTTCCTGGCCGGGCGGGGGCTGTCGACCTTTGTCCTCATCGGCACCATGGCCGCCACCAACTTCAGCGCGTTCACCGTGTTCGGGGCCTCGGGCGCGGGCTACCGCGACGGGCTGGCGTTCTTCCCTATCATGGCCTTTGGCACCGGCTTCATGGCCCTGACTTTCTGGCTGCTGGGCCGGCGCATCTGGGAACTGGGACGCAAGCATCAACTGATCACCCCGGCCGAACTGGTGGGCGCGATCTACCACAACCGGGCGCTATCGGCCCTGTTCGCCCTGGTGATGGTGGTCTTCACCATTCCCTACATCGCCCTGCAGCCCCTGGCCGGCGGCAAGGTGTTGGGACAGCTTTTCAACATACCCCCCTGGACCGGCGCGGTGCTGGTCACCCTGATCATCCTGGCCTACACCCTGCGCGGCGGGCTCAAGGCGGTGGCCTGGACCGACGTGTTGCAGGGGCTGATCATGCTGGTGTTGATGATCGTGGCCCTGGGCATGGTCACCAGCCACTACGGCGGCTGGCTGGAGTCCTTCGACCGTCTGCGGGCCAGCCAGCCGGCCCTGTTCTCGCGGCCGGGCCCGCGGGGGGTCTACGGACCGGGGGTATGGTTCGGGTTCCTGCTGCTGTGGTTCTTTTGCGACCCCATGTTCCCGCAGCTTTTCCAGCGCTTTTACTCGGCGCGGCGGCAAAAGTCCCTGGCCAAGACCATGCTGTTTTACCCCTTGGTCTGCACCGTGGTCTTTGCCCTGCCCATTTCCTTGGGCATGCTGGGTCACTTTGACTTCGCCCACCTCACCGGGCGGGCGGCGGACAACATCGTTCCCCTGCTCATGGGCAAGGTGGGCGGAGACCTCATGGGCACCCTGGTGCTGGCCGCCGGCCTGGCCGCGCTCATGTCCACCATGGACTCGCAGTTGCTAACCCTGTCGTCCATATTCAGCCGCGACCTTGTGCCCCTGGTGACCGGCGGCCGGCCCGCCGGAGCCCTGGCCTCGCGGGTGTTCGTGGCCGCCCTGGCCCTGGCCGGCCTGCTGGTGGCCATCTTCAGCGACGCTACCATCCTCTCGTTGGGGCTCACCGCCTTCACCGGCCTGGCCGCCCTGTTTCCCACCGTGTTCTTCGGGCTGTACCTGAAAAACCCCCGGCCGGCGGCGGCCATCGCCTCCATCGTGGTGGGCGAGTCCCTGGCCGTGGCCTATCACCTCAAGTGGCTGCCGGCCTTTGGCTTCCTGCCCGCGGTCTGGGTTATCGCGGCCGCGGTGGTGGTCTACCTGCTGGTGCACGTCCTCACCGGCCCGCTGGGGCTGCCCGCCTTGCAGGCCCGGCCCCTGGGTTTCGCGGTGGGCTTTGGCCTGATCTTTGTCGCGGCCCAGGACTTCTGGCGCTGGGGCCGGGTGGGCGATATCGTCCTGGGCTGGCCCACCTGGGCCTGGTACTTCGTGGGGCTTAGCGCCTTGCAGACCCTGCTGATGCTCTGGTGGGTGAGAAGCGATCCCGCCCCGGCCGTGTCCGAGCCATAACCGGCCAACCTGCCCCCCCCCGCCCCAGTGGGGGCGTTGCACGCCTTTGGGCGCCCTCGCCCTTGCCGGGGCTAATTTTTAGTGTTACGTTTTGAGCAAATGCACTAAACGGATACGGCCATGCCCCGCCCCATCAAACCCCGACGTTGCGGCTGCTCAGGCTGCGGACCGGCCTTTCGCCCGGTGGGCATACCCATGGGCCAGGTTGAGCATATCGGCCTGGCCACCGACGAGTTGGAGACCCTGCGGCTGTGCGACCTGCTGGGACTGACCCAGGAGGAGGCCGGCGAGCGCATGGGGGTGAGCCGGGGCACGGTGCAGCGTATCGTCAAGCGGGCCCGGGCCAAGGTGGCCCGCGCCCTGGTGGAGGGTGCGGCGATCATCATCGATCCAGCCAAGGGAGACTGCGAAGATGCCTCTGTATGAATACCTGTGCGCCGACTGCGGTCGGCTCAGCGAGATACTGGTTATGGGCGAGCGCCAGGTGATCTGCCCGGCCTGCGGCAGCCAAAAGCTCAGCCGGCAGCTCTCGGCCACCAGTTCGCTCACCGGGCGCACCGCCCAGGCCATGCCCGGCCCCGGGGACACCGCCTGCTGCGGCTCCTCGCCGGCCGAGGCCTCCTGCGCCGGGCCGGGTAGCTGCTGCGGCCGCGGTCCCGCCGTCTGAGCCGGGCCGCAAAACTCAAGGCTCCCGGCCGGCCGGGCGGGCCGCGGCTACTCGGGGTCGCTGAAGTTGGGTTGGCGTTTTTGCATGTTGGCCATCACCGCCTCGACCTGGTTGGGCTGGCCGATGACTCGCATCTGCATCTCCTGCTCCAGTCGCAGCCCCTCCGGGTCGTCAACGAACCGCGAGCGGTTGAGCAGCTCCTTGGCCGCCCGTATGGCGTGGGGCGACTTGGACGCGATCTCCCGGGCCATCTCCAGGGCCACCGCGCGGGGATCGTCGGCCAGGCGGGTGGCCAGGCCGATCTGCAGGGCCTCGGCGCCCGAGACCTTGCGGCCGGTGAAGGTGAATTCCTTGGCCACGTCCAGGCGTACCAGGTGGCGCAAGCTGCGGGTACCGCTCATGTCCGGCACCAGGCCCCACTTGATCTCCATAACCGAGAGCCGGGCCTCCGGGCTCACCACCCGGATATCGGCCCCCAGGGCGATCTGCAACCCCCCGCCAAAGGCGAAGCCCTGCACCGCGGCGATGACCGGTACCGGCAGCTCGGTCCAGATGTAGCCGGTGAGCTGGGCCTGGTTGGCCGGGCTCTCGGGTCCCCGCTGGAACAGGGGGTGGTCTCCGAAGCCATCGCTGCCGCCGGCCATCTCCATGAAGCTGGCAAAGTCCAGGCCGGCGCAAAAGGCCCTTCCCTCGCCCGAGAGCACCACGGCCCGCACCGAGTTGTCTTCGGCGATACGGCGGCCGGCGGCCACGATGGCCTCGATCATGGCCATGTCCAGGGAATTGAGTTTGTCCGGGCGGTTGAGGCGCACCTCGGCCACGCCCTGGTCTATGTTGAGCTTGACTCTATCTGGCATAGGGCTTTCTCTCCTTACTTGGTAGTCGCACCCGGCGCGGCCGGGGATTGCCAGCATACCCCATAAAAGCCTGGATTCAAATCCCCCAGCCATGGGGCGATTAATTAGGCCCATCCCTTGAAGCAGACGCCCCCAGTGCCTATATTTGGGCTGAAGGAATACGTTGCACACTCACACCAGGAGAACGACACCCATGGATTGCGCCAGCGAGCCCACCGGTTTCGATTACGTGGGCAACTGCATCCGCCCCCCCAGCGAGGCCGGCAGCATCCTCATCCAGGCCACCTTGGGTTGCAGCCATAACAAGTGCGCCTTTTGCGGCACCTACAGCGACAAGCGTTTCAGCATCAAGGACCAGGCCATCCTGGAGCGCGACTTACTCTTCGCCTCCAAGCATTGCCAGCGCCAGCGCAAGGTGTTCATCATGGACGGCGACGCCCTGATCATGCCCATGCCGCGCTGGGAGTGGCTGTTGGGCGAGATTCGTCGCCAACTGCCCTGGGTCACCCGGGTGGGGGCCTATGCCAACGCCAAGGCGGTGGCCATGAAGAGCGACGAGGAACTGGCCCGGCTCAAGGAGCTGGGGCTGGGCATCCTGTACTACGGGGTGGAGACCGGCCACCCCCAGGTGCTCAAGGACATCCGCAAGGGGGCCAGCCCCCAGCGGCTCATCGACCAGGGCCGGCGGGTGCGCGCCGCGGGCATGAAGCTCTCGGTCACGGTGCTCTTGGGGGTCGGCGGGGTGGAGCGCAGCCTGGAGCACGGCCGGGCCACCGGCGAGCTGCTCACCGCCATGTGCCCGGACTACGTGGGCGCGCTCACCCTGATGCTCATCCCGGGCACCGACATGGGCGAGGCCTACGAGCGCGGCGAGTTCACCTTGCCCGATGCCATGGGCATGCTGCGCGAACTGCGCGAGATGATCGCCCACACCGACCTGCAAGGCGGGTGGTTCTACGCCAACCACGCCTCTAACTACCTGCCCATCAAGGCCCGGCTGCCCCAGGACCGCCAGGCCACCCTGGAGCTCATCGACGGCGCGCTCAGCGGCAAGGTGGAACTCAAGCCGGAGTACCTGCGGGCGCTCTAGCCGCGGCTGGGTGGTGGTGAGGGCATAAGGACAGCGCCCGCGCCGCCTAAGGCGGCGGGCGGCGGTAAGTGGTGGCTTGGGCTAAGGGGTGGTCTTTTTGTCCGCCGGCCGGGGCGGGTTGCCGGCGGCGCGGGTGAAACAGCCTCCGCGCGGCCGCATATCCGGTATGAAATCAGCCTCGTCGCCGGCCCGGGCAGCGGCGCGTTTCTGGACGATCTTGTCCTTGGCCCATCTGGCCAGGTCGATCAGCAGTCAAAGCATGGGGCCCTCCTCTTACAGATAACCTAAGGTCCGGATCGCGGCTTGGCAAGGCCACCGGCCGCGGGCGGTGCCTTACAGGCCCAACCGGCCGGCCAATAAACGTTTAAGGTCCCGGGGGTCCACCTCCACCACCCGCCAGGGCTTGCCCTCGCGGCGCTGCATGCCCAGGCGTAGCCGCTGGTGTTTTGCGGGATTGCTCAGCACCACCAGCGCGAAGTTGTCCCGCCGCTTGATGTGGGCCGCGGCCACCAGGGTCCAGGAGCTGGGGATGTTGTCCCGCTGGGGATCGGCCACCCACAAGATCACCCGGCGCCGCAGTTGGGTGAGGAGTTGGGGGGCCATGGCGGTGAGGATTCCCTTGACCGTACGCCGGGTGTCCCGGTGTTTTTTGCCGGCCAGCACCATGTCCACCATGGTGCCGCGCTGGGTATGGTAGATGCGGTCGATATCCACGTAGGTGATGAACAGGCCGGGGTCGCGGTTGTGGATGGCCCGGCCGATCTGGTAGAGGGCATAGGTGGGGCTGTTGAGAAAGGCGTTGGTGCCCACAAAGGCCCCCACCGCCAAGGCGGCCAGCAGTCCCCAGATGAGCCAGCGGCGTTTCAACTGCCCCCTCCCCCACCCCGCTCATCCAGGGCCGTAGCGGCCTCCAGAGCCGTAGCGGCCTCTCCCCCGGCGTCGCCGCCCAGGCCGTCCTTGGCAAAGAGAATCTCACCCACCACCTTGTCGGCCGCGTCGGCGGTGTCGAGCAGTTGTTCCACCAACCCCAGCATCTCCAGGCGCAGGTCTTTGCCGGCGTGGCGGAAGGCGTCGGCCCATCCACCGGAGTCGATGAATTCTTGGAACTGTTCCAGGTCTCTTAGTTTGAGCATCTTCTATTCCGGTCTCGGCGGCGCCGGCGCCGCTTAGTGTCCGTGGCCTCCTTAGCTTTTGAGCTCCTCCATGTCTCGGTAGAGGTCCAGGGACTCGGGGTTTTTCAGGGCGTCGCGGTTGGTCACCGGCAGGCCGTGGATGATGTTTTTCACCGCCAGTTCAACCTTCTTGCCGCTGATGGTGTAGGGGATGTCCTCCACCGCGATTATCTTGGCCGGCACGTGGCGCGGCGAGGCGTTCATACGGATGTTGGTGCGAATGGTCTGGACCAGCTCGTCGGTCAAGTCGTGGCCCTCGGCCAGCTTGACGAACAACAGCACCCGCACGTCGTTGTCCCAGTCCTGGCCGATGACCAAGCTGTCGTCGATCTCGGGCATGTTTTCCACCTGGCGGTAGATCTCGGCCGTGCCGATGCGCACCCCGCCCGGGTTGAGGGTGGCGTCGGAGCGGCCGTACATGATCACCCCGCCGTGCTCGGTCACCTCCATGAAGTCGCCGTGGTGCCAGATGTTGGGATATACGTCGAAGTAGGCCTGGTGATACTTCTGGCCGTCTTCATCGTTCCAGAAGTAGATGGGCATGGAGGGGAAGGCCTTGGTGCAGACCAACTCGCCCTTTTGGCCGATGACCGGCTGGCCCTGGTCGTTAAAGGCCTGGGTGGCCATGCCCAGGCCGCGGCACTGCAGCTCGCTGCGATACACCGGCGCGGTGGGGTTGCCCAGGGCGAAGCAGGAGATTATGTCGGTGCCGCCGGAGATGGACGACAGGCAGACGTCTTGTTTTACCTCGCGGTAGACGTAGTCAAAGCTCTCCGGGGCCAGGGGCGATCCGGTGGAGGCGATGATCCGCAGGGCCGACAGGTCGTGGTCCGAGCCCGGCCGCAGCCCGGCGTTTTCAATGGAGGCGATGTAGCGGGCGCTGGTGCCAAAGAGGGTCATGCCCTCCTTTTCGGCCATGCGCCACAGCACGCCCGGGTCGGGATAGAACGGTGAGCCGTCAAACAGCAACAGGGTGGCCCCGGTGGCCAGGGCCGAGACCAGCCAGTTCCACATCATCCACCCGCAGGTGGTGAAGTAGAAGATGCGATCCTGGCGCTTGGCGTCGCAGTGCAGCAGGTGTTCCTTGAGGTGTTGCAAGAGGGTGCCGCCGGCGCCGTGCACCATGCATTTGGGCAGTCCGGTGGTGCCCGAAGAATACATTATGTACAGGGGATGATCAAAGGGCAGTTGCTCAAAGCTCATCTCCGGCGAGTCGTCGGCGCCCAAGAACTGGTCCCAGACCAGGGCCTTACCGGGCAGCCGGCCGGCGTCGGGGTCGCTCTCGGCGTAGGGCACCACCACGGTCAGCTCGATGGAGGGTATCTTCTCCAGCACCCCGCTTACCCGCTCCAGGCAGTCGAGCTGCTTGCCGTTGTAGAAGTAGCCGTCGGCCGTGAAAAGCACCTTGGGCTTGATCTGGCCAAAGCGGTCGAAGACGCCCCGGATGCCGAAGTCGGGCGAGCAGGAGGACCAGATGGCCCCCAGGCTGGTGGCCGCCAGCATGGCCGCCACGGTCTGGGGCAGGTTGGGCATGAAGCCCACCACCCTATCGCCCACGCCCACGCCGGCGGCCTTGAGCCCCCGGGCGGCCCGGGCGGCCAGGTCGTAGAGCTGGGCATAGCTGTACTGCTGGCGCGAGCCGTCCTCGCCCCAGAAGATGATGGCCGGCTGGTCGTCGCGATAGCGCAGCAGGTTTTCAGCGAAATTCAGGCGGGCCCCGGGGAACCAACGGGCCCCGGGCATTTTATCCAGGTCATGGCCCACCTGCTTATAGGGCTCGGAGTGGACCACCTCGCCGAATTCCCACAGGGACGACCAAAAGCCCTCGCGGTCGTCGATGGACCATTGGTACAACTCCGGGTAACCGACCAGCGAGATGCGGTGCCGCTGGTTGACCATCAGGCGGAAGCGGGTGAGGTTGGCGTTGGCTATCTGCTCAGGTGAAGGACTCCAAAGGGGCTGATCCATTGCATATCTCCGCTACGGACTAGGGGTGGGCTATCGCGATGATGATTCTACAACATATGCTCCGTGATCGAAAGCGAATCCGCCGGCAAAGGCGGCCGGAGGGCTGTCTGCCAACCGTTACCTGAAAAATAAACCGGGTGCACGAAAAAAACCACCCCAGGGTCTCGTCAGGCAGGGGAAACGGTTGGGGCCGCCCGGCGGCCGAACCGATTATAACACCGCCATAACGGCCGCTTTCGGCCAGGAGAACTCGCTATGAAAAAAACCTTGCTTTACATCTCGATTCTGGCGCTGGGGCTGGGACTGGCCGCTTGCCAATACCTGTCCCCGGGCCAAAATGGCCAGAAATCGACCCCGGCCGGCCAGCAAAACGGCCGGGACCAAGTGGCGCGCCCCACCACCGGCCGTCCCAAGCTGGCCCAAGAGGCCCGGCTACGCGCCATGGCTCCGGCCAAGACGGCGGGGTACCATATGATCGGGCACATGCCCCCGCCGATGGCGGCCCAGGACCGCGAACGCTACGGCCAAATCGACCCCAACCCGGTCAAGGCGGTGGCCGAGCACCCGGTCTCCACCTTTAGCGTGGACGTGGACACCGGGGCCTACGCCAACGTACGCCGGTTCCTTTCCCAGGGACGCCTGCCGGTCAAGGACGCGGTGCGCATCGAGGAGATGATCAACTACTTCAGCTATAATTATCCCACTCCCCCGAACCGCAAGGTTCCCTTTGCGGTATCCACCGAGATGGCCCCCTGCCCCTGGAACCCCAACACCCTGCTGCTGCGCATCGGCATCAAGGGTTACGAGATCAAGCGCTCCGAGCGGCCGGCGGCCAACCTGGTCTTCTTGCTCGACGTCTCCGGCTCCATGAACAGCCGCCACAAACTGCCGCTTCTCAAGAGCGCCTTTGGCCTGCTTCTCAAGCAGCTCACCGCCCGCGACCGGGTCTCCATCGTGGTCTACGCCGGGGCGGCCGGCCTCATCCTGGAACCCACCCCTGGCGACCAGCGCGGCAAGATCATGGCCGCCCTGCAAAAGCTTTCGGCCGGGGGCTCCACCGCCGGCGGCGCCGGCATCAAGCTGGCCTACGCCGTGGCCCGCCAGGGCTTTATCAAGGGCGGCATCAACCGCATCCTGCTGGCCACCGACGGCGACTTCAACGTGGGCATGGTGAGCTTCCGGGCGCTCAAGGACATGATCGAGCGCCAGCGCAAGGACGGCATCGAGCTCACCACCCTGGGCTTCGGAGTGGGCAACTACAACGAGAGGCTCATGGAGCAACTGGCCGACGCCGGCAACGGCAACTACGCCTATATCGATACCCTCAGCGAGGCCAATAAGGTGCTGGTAACCGAGCTGAACTCCACCCTGTTCACCATCGCCAAGGACGTCAAGGTCCAGATCGAGTTCAACCCGGCGGTGGTGGCCGAGTACCGCCTCATCGGCTATGAAAACCGCATGCTCAAGCGCGAAGACTTTGCCAACGACAAGGTCGACGCCGGCGATATCGGGGCCGGGCATACCGTTACCGCCCTGTACGAGATATCCCTGGTGGGCTCCAAGGGCCTCAAGCTGCCTCCCCTGCGCTACGGCTCCCAGGCCAAACCCGACCCGGCCAAGGCCGGCGAGTTGGCCTTCCTCAAGCTGCGCTACAAGCTACCGGGCCAGGACAAGAGCAAGCTCATCAAGATACCCCTGACCAAGCAGATGATCACCGCCAGCCTGGACCAGAGCAGCGAGGACTTCCGCTTTGCCGCGGCGGTGGCCGCCTTTGGCCAACTGCTACGCGGCGGCAAGTACACCGGCCGCTTCACCTATGACCAGGTGTTGGAGCTGGCCCGCTCCGGCCGGGGAAAAGACAAGTTCGGCTACCGGGGCGAGTTCCTGCGCCTGGTGAGCCTGGCCCGAGGCCTGTCGGTGAAGTAACCCTTGGCCGGTAACCGGCGGCCGGCTCCCCTGCGGGCCGGCCGCCGGTTACCTTCCCCCGGCTCCCCGCCCCCCCATCCGGCTTGACCCTACCGCGCGTCCTGGTGCTAAACTAGGTCCAGGCAACTATCTGGAACCTCGACCTCCGGCATCCCCGGAGCACCCCCACGCAAGGAAATTGAAGCTCATGTACCGAGGAGAATACCAACGCAAGCTCACCACCGCCGAGGAGGCCATGGCCGCGGTGGCCGACGGCGACACCGTGGTCCACGCCATGGCCACCGGAGAGCCCCCCGCCCTGCTGGCCGCCCTGGCCCAGCGGGTGCGGGCCGGCGACCTCAAGGACCTGCACGTCTACTCGCTCTTGCCCATGCAGACCGCCGGCGAAACCATCCTGGCCCCGGAGCTGGCCGACAAGGTGCACGGGC
>JAMOVV010000052.1 GCA_027067385.1 Desulfarculaceae bacterium | reverse complement strand
GATGCGGCTGGCCCGCTTGAGGTCCAGGCGGTCGCGGGTGCTCTTGGACCAGGGCAGGTCGATGATCCAGTCCAGGTAGGTGCGGATGATGGTGGCCTCGGCCGCCTCGGGCTGCATGCTCCCCAGGCGGTCGATCTGCTTGTTGGCCTCGGCGGCCACCTCCTTGGGCGGCTTGGCCTTGGCCACCGCCTGACGCAGCTCCTCCAGCTCCTGGTGGCGGTCCTCGCCGTCACCCAGCTCGCGCCGGATGGCCCGCAGTTGCTCGCGCAGGAAATACTCCCGCTGGCTCTTGGACATCTCCTCCTGGGCCTCGGATTGGATTTTGGCCTGCATGGTGGAGACCTCCAGCTCCTTGCCCAGGTGGCCGTGCACCAGCTCCAGGCGCACCTCGGGCACCGTCTCCTGCAGAATCTCCTGGGCGTCGCTGATCTTGAGCCGCAGGTTGGAGGCCACCATGTCGGCCAGGCGGCCGGGGTCCTCCACCGAGTTGAGGATAGCCATCACGTCGCCCGAGAGCAGGCCGCGCAGGGCCAATATCTTCTCGGAGGCCTCGCGCACGTTGCGCATCAGGGCCTCCACCTCCACCGAGGGGTCGGCCGCCTCGGGCTCGTCTAGAGCCTCCATGGACACTTCGTAGTAGGGCCGGGTGCGCTCCCAACCGCTGATGGCCGCCCGGGTGAGCCCCTGCACCAATACCTTGAGCCGGCCGTCGGGCAGCTTGAGCTGGCGCATGATCATGCCCACCGAGCCGATCTCGTACATCTCCTCCGGCTCGGGATTGTCCACCGTGGGGTCGTGCTGGGCGGTGAGAAATACCAACTGGTCGCGGCTCATGGCCGCTTCCACCGCCGCCACCGAGGCGTCGCGGGCCACGAACAGCGGCAGGATCATGTAGGGGAACACCACCACGTCGCGCACCGGCAACAGCGGCAGGGTCTCGGGCATTTCGTCGTCCAACGGCTCCCGCAAGGGAACCATCTCTATGGTGTCTTCATTGGAAACCATGTGCCCGCTCCCCCTGGTTGGCCGGCGCCGCGGGTGCGCCGTGCCGGGCTGAATTGATGATTATAACGGGTTGATCCATCCTAGCAGAACCCGCCCCCCTGTCAACGCCCCCAGTGCCTGGGCACCCATATAGGCCCGGTGGCGAAACGTTACAGGCTCGTCACCTGTTTCGGCTTCGCTCAAGCCGACTTTAAGGTCGGGTCGTGTTTGCTTTCAATAACTGGCGGGGGGCGGCGGGACGGGGGGTGCCTGAAAAACGGGGAGCCCCGGTTTGGCCGAGGCCCCCCGCTTGCTATTGGTTTAGCCGTTAGCCTTGGCGAACTCGGCCATGAACTCGGCCAGCTTCTCCACCCCGGCCATGGGCATGGCGTTGTAGATCGAGGCGCGGCAGCCGCCCACCGAGCGGTGGCCCTTGAGCCCACCGAGCCCCTGCTCGGCCGCCTCGGCCACGAACTTGGCCTCCAGGTCCGGGTTGGCGATGCGGAAGGTGACGTTCATCAGGGAACGGTCTTCCAGGGCGGCGGCCCCGCTGTAGAACCCGCCGCTGTTGTCAATGGCGTCGTAGACCACCTTGGCCTTCTTCTGGTTGAGCTCCTGTATTTTGTCCAGCCCGCCGATGGTCTCCTCCAGCCACTGCAACACCAGCTCCACCACGTAGATGGCGAAACAACTGGGCGTGTTGGCCATGGAGTTCTTGGCCGCCTGGGTGGTGTACTTGAGCATCAGGGGCAGATCGTCGGGCACCCGTTCAAGCATGTCGGCCCGGATGATGGCCATCACCGTACCGGCCGGCCCCAGGTTCTTTTGGGCCCCGGCGTAGATGTAGCCGAAGGGGGCCGCGTCAAAGGGCTTGGACAAGATGTCCGAGCTCATGTCGGCGATAAGCGGTACGCCGTCGGGGGTCTCGGGGAAGCTGTGGTACTGGGTGCCCTTGATGGTGTTGTTGCTGGTGATGTGCAGGTAGGCCGCGTCGGCCGGCACCGTGAAGTCCTTGGGGATGTAGCTGAAGTTCTTGTCCTCGCTGCTGGCCACCACCGTGGGGTTGAGCCCCAGGGTCTTGGCGTCTTTGATGGCCTTGGTGGACCAGGTGCCGGTGTCGATGTAGGCTGGGGTCTTGCCGGCGCAGAGGTTCATGGGAACCTGGGCGAACTGCATGGTGGCCCCGCCCTGCAAGAACATCACCGTGTAGTCGTCCGACAGGCCCAACAGACGCTTGACCCTGGCCACGGCGCGGTTGACCACGTCGTCGAATTGTTTGGAGCGGTGGCTGATCTCGGTGATGGACATGCCGGTGCCCTGGTAATCGAGGAATTCGGCCTGTACCTGCTCCAGGACGCTGAGCGGCAAGGTCGAGGGTCCGGGATTGAAATTGAAAATACGGTTGCTCATATCGCTTCCCTTAACAGCAATGATCAACCGCCGCCCGGCGGCGGTCGATGGGGTTAACGACAGGCCCCGCGCCGGGGCCGGATGAATAAAATGACGACCGCTATTATTACCTAAAATTACTATAAACTACCAGCTATAAAATCCGGCTTCGCGGCCGGCGGGGCGGGGGGGTGGCCCTAGGTGTCTTTGCCCAGGTGGCCGCGCAGCTTATCGCGGGCGGCCTTGATCTTGCCCATGCCCTTGCGGTTGCCGGCGATCCGGCTGGCCTTTTCGGCCAGGGTCAGGGCGTCGCGGGAGCGCCCCTGCCCCAGGCGCTTTTTTATCTCGGCCTCCACCCGGGTTGCGGTGGGGTCGCCGGTGGTCTTAAAGGCCACCGGGCTGATGAGGCGTTGCGGCCTGGGCTCGCCGCAGTGGGGGCAGGGCGGCGCCGGCTGATCGAGGCGGTGCATGGCCTCGAACACCTCACCGCACTTCTTGCATTGGTAGTCGTAGGTAGGCATGGCCAGCGCTGTTTAAATCTCCATCACCTCGGTGGGACGGTACTGCCCGGCCACCGCCAGGGCGGCCCGGGAGTCGAGACGTCCCAGGCAATCGGCCGCCCCGGCCGCTGCCAGGGCGGGGGTGTTGTTAGTCTCTGACAAGTGGGCCAGCACCACCCGGCGCAGGCCCTGGTGGTGCAGCTCGGCCAACAGCTCGGCCCCCTGCTGGTTGGAGAGGTGGCCGTGGCGCGAGGCCACCCGCTGCTTGAGCCAGGGGGGATAGGGGCCGTTGGCCAGCAGGCCCGGGTCGTGATTGCACTCCAGCACCAGGGCGCCGCAGCCGGCCAGGCGGTTTTTCACCAGGGCGGTGGGCTTGCCCAGGTCGGTGGCCACCCCCAGCCGGGCCGAGTGGTTGGCCACCACCAGGCCCACCGGGTCGGCCGCGTCGTGGGGCAGGGAAAAGGCGGTGAGCTCCATGCCGGCGGCCTGGAAGCGCCCACCGGCCTCGAAGGTCTCAAAGGCCACCGGGCCGTCGAGCCGGCAGGCCGCCGCGGTGGCCGCAGTGGCCAGCACCGGCAGGCCGCCGAGCTTTTGGCTCAGCACCCGCACCCCCCGCACGTGGTCGCCGTGCTCGTGGGTGAGCACGATGGCTTCCAGGGACGAGGGCTTGAGCCCCGCCGCCTCCATGCGCAGAAACACCTGGCGGCGGGAGATGCCGCAGTCGATGAGCAGGGCGCGGCCGTCGGACTCCAGGTACAGGCAGTTGCCCTTGGAGCCCGAGGCCAGGAAGCAGAAGCGCAGGCTCACGGTTTCATCCCGGTGTGGCCGAACCCGCCGTCGCCGCGCTCGGTGGGCGGCAACTCGTCGGCCTCCACCAACTGGGCCTGGGCCACCGGCGCGATGATCAACTGGGCGACGCGGTCGCCGCGCCTGATACCCACCGGTTCGGGCCCCAAGTTTATCAGGGCGATCTTGATCTCGCCCCGGTAATCGCTGTCGATGGTGCCCGGCGCGTTGATGATGCCGATGCCGCGCGAAAAGGCCAGGCCCGAGCGCGGCCGCACCTGGCCCTCGAAGCCGGCGGGGATGGCGATGGCCAGTCCCGTGGGCACCACCTCGATGGCCCCGGGCTCGATGATAAACTCCTCGTCGGGCTCCACCGCCGCCGGCAGGTCCATGCCGGCCGCGCCGGGGGTCATGTAGCGGGGCAGGGGCAGGCCCCGGCCGTGGGCCAACCGCTGGAAGGTGACCCGGGGCGCGCTCACCGCTGCAGCTCCGGCAGCAGGGCCTCGGGGTCCACCGGCCCCAGCACCACCCCGGCCAGGCGGTCCGCGTCGAGCTTGGCGGCTGCCAGCCGGCTGATGTCTTGCACGCTCACCTGCTCGATGCGGACGGTGACTTCTTCCAGGGGCACCGCGCGCTCGAAGTAGAACTCGTTGCGGGCCAGGCGGGTCATGCGGGCGTCGGGGCTCTCGGCGCTGAGCAGGATCGAGCCCTTGAGGTGGTCCTGGGCCTCGCTCAGCTCCTGGTCGCTCAGGGGCTGGGTCACCAGGCGCTGCAGCTCGTGGCGCACTACCTTTATGGCCTCGGCGGTGCGCTCCGGGGCCACCCCCAGGTAAACCCCGAACTGGCCGGTATCGTAGTGGGAGCTCAAGTAGGAATAGACCGAGTAGGCCAGGCCGCGCTTTTCGCGCACCTCCTGGAACAGGCGCGAGGACATGTTGCCGCCGAGCACCGTGTTGAGCAGGGCGGCGGCGAAGCGGTCCTGGTCCACCGCCGAGGTGCCGGGCATGGCCATGGCCACGTGTACCTGCTCCGAGTCCCGGGGCACCACCCGCCAGCCGGTGTTGGCCCGGGGGGCGGTGCGGCCGTTGGCCGCCGGGTCGGGCGCCAGGGCGGCCAACTGGGGAGCCATCAGGTCCACCAGCCGCTGGTGCTCCACCTGGCCGGCGGCGGCCACCACCAGCCGGTGGGGCCGGTAGGACCGCTTGAGGTAGCCCAGGATGTCCTCGCGGGTCATGGCGCTCACCGTCTCGGCGGTACCCAGGATGGGACGTCCCAGGGGATGGTCGGGCCAGAAATGGGAGCCGCAGAGCACGTGCACCAGCTCCTCGGGGCTATCCTCCTGGCTGCTGATCTCCTGCAGGATCACCTGGCGCTCCCGTTCCAGTTCCTCGGCCAGGTAGGCCGGGTTGAGGAACAGGTCCAGGAGCAGGTCGCTCAGGTCGGCCAGGTGCTCGGGCAGGGCGCGGGCGTAGAAGCAGGTGTGCTCACGGCTGGTGAAGGCATTGGCCATGCCCCCCAGGCGGTCGATCTGGCGGGCGATGTCCAGGGCGTTACGTTGCTCGGTGCCCTTGAAGGCCATATGCTCGATGAAATGACTGACCCCACCCTGGGCCGGGGTCTCGTCGCGCGAGCCCACTTGCACCCACACGCCCAGGGTGGTGGAAAAGGAACCGGGCAGGCGTTGGCTGACCAGGCGGACGCCGTTGTCCAGAACCGTTTTTTGAACCATGGTCTTAGCGTCGCCGGTCACGGTCGGGCCGGCCCCGGCGGTCGTCGCGCGCTCCGCCCTCGGGCGGCGGAAGCAGCGCCTTGCGGCTCAGCCGGATCTTGCCGCGGTCGTCCACGCCCAACACCTTCACCTTGATGATGTCGCCTTCCTTGACCACGTCGGTGACGCTGCGCACCCGGTAGTGCTCCAGCTCGCTGATGTGCACCAGGCCGTCGCGCCCCGGCAGTATCTCCACGAAGGCGCCGAAGTCCATGATGCGCACCACCTTGCCCTCGTAGACCTGGCCGGGCTCCACCTCGGCCACCAGCTCCTTGATCATGGACAGGGCGCGAGCGCCGGCATCGCCGTCCACCGCCGCGATGTGCACGGTGCCGTCGTCTTCCACGTCGATTTTGGCGCCGGTCTCCATCTGCATGCCCCGGATGATCTTGCCGCCCGGGCCGATGATGTCCTTGATCTTCTCCACCGCGATCTTGATGGTGGTGATGCGCGGGGCCCAGTCGCTGATCTCGCCGCGGGGCCGGCTTATGACCTTGTTCATCTCTTCCAAGATGTGCAGGCGGCCTTGGCGGGCCTGGTCCAGGGCGCGGCCCATGATCTCCTTGCTGATGCCGCTGATCTTGATGTCCATCTGCACGGCGCTGACGCCTTCGGCGGTGCCGGCCACTTTGAAGTCCATGTCGCCCAGGTGGTCCTCGTCACCGAGGATGTCGGTGAGCACCGCGGTCTGGTCGCCTTCCTTGATCAGGCCCATGGCCACGCCGGCCACCGCGCCCTTGATGGGCACCCCGGCGTCCATGAGCGACAGGGAACCGCCGCAGACGGTGGCCATGGAGGACGAGCCGTTGGACTCCAGGATTTCGCTCACCACCCGCATGGTGTAGGGGAACTCCTCGCGGGTGGGCAGCACCCGGCTCAGGGCCCGGTGGGCCAGGGCGCCGTGGCCCACTTCGCGCCGGTTGGGGGCGCGCAGCATCTTGGCCTCGGCCACGCTGAAGGGCGGGAAGTTGTAGTGCAGCAGGAAACGCCGGAAGCTGTCGCCTTCGGTGACCGATTCCATGCGTTGCTCGTCGCCGCTGGTGCCCAGGGTGGCGGCGGCCAGGGCCTGGGTCTCGCCGCGGGTGAACAGGGCCGAGCCGTGGGCCCGCGGCAGGACCCCCACCTCCACGTTGATGGGCCGCACCTGGTCCACCATGCGTCCGTCCACCCGGGTGCCGGTGTTGACGATCATGGCCCGCATGGCCTCGGCCTCCAGGTCGCCGACCATGTTCTTCACTTCTTTTTCGCGGCCCTCGGCGGCCTCGCCGAGTTGCTCGACCACCTGCTGCTTCAGGGCGCGCACCTTGGCGTAGCGCTCCAGCTTGGGCGCGGTGGCCAGGATGTCCTTGATGCCGGCGGCGGCCATCTCGCGCACCTTGGCCAGCAGGTCCTGGTCCACTTGGGGCTTGGTGTATTCGCGCTTGGCCTTGCCCACCGCGGCGGCCAGTTCCTCCTGCATGTCCAGGAAGGGTTGCAGGCCCTGGTGTCCGAACCAGATGGCCTCCAGCAGGTCCTCCTCGGGCAGCAGGGCGGCCCCGCCTTCGACCATGACCACCGCGTCGCGGCTGCCGGCCACCACCATATCCAGGTCGGACTCCTCGCGCTGGGGGTAGGTGGGGTTGATGATCAGCTCGCCGTCCACCCGGCCCACCCGCACGCCGGCGATGGGGCCGGCAAAGGGGATGTCGCTGATCATCAGGGCGGCCGAGGCGCCGGTGAGAGCGGCCACGTCGGTGTCGTTGACCTTGTCCACCGAGTAGACGGTGGCGATGATCTGGGTCTCGTAGGTCCAGCCCTTGGGCAGCAGCGAGCGTACCGGCCGGTCTATGAGCCGGCTGGTGAGGGTCTCGCGTTCGCTGGGCCGTCCCACCTCGCGGCGGAAGAAGTTGCCCGGGATGCGGCCGGAGGCGAAAAACATTTCCTGGTAATCCACGGTGAGCGGCAGGAAGTCGATGCCCTCGCGCATGTTCTGGTCGCCCACGGCGGTGACCAGCACCACCGATTCACCGAAGGTCACCCAGATCGCGCCGCCGGCCTGTTTGGCCACCCGGCCGGTCTCCATGCTGAATTCACTACCGTTGACGGTAGTCACTACCTTTTTATACATTCTGTCTCCTCGTCAGGGACACGGGATGGGGCTACTTGCGTATGCCAAGTTCCTTGATCACGCTACGGTAGCGCTCCACATCCTTGTCCTTGAGGTAATTAAGCAGACGTCGGCGTTGGCCGACCATCTTGAGCAGGCCGCGCCGGCTGTGATGGTCTTTTTTGTGCTGCTTGAAGTGCTCGTTTAGGTACGTTATGCGCTCGCTCAACAGAGCGATCTGGACTTCCGGCGAACCGGTGTCGCCGGGTTTGCGCGCAAACTTGTCAATAACCTCAGTTTTCTTCTCTGGGGTCAGAACCACTTTTTCCTCCTTGTTTCACCCGGGCTACGCCGCCATCGACGGCGTAGCCCGGCGATCCCTGGGAAGGCTCGGCCGGCCGCGCGGGGGTTTATTCCGCGCCGTAGGCCCGGTGGTCGCCTTCGGTCCCTTGGCGCCGTGGCGAGCGCTCGGGAAACACTCTAATGGTCTCATAATCGCGGCCCGGCCTGCGCCGGCCTGGTTTGAGCCAGCGCAGCACCGCCGCCAAATCTCCATCCGGGGCCAGGACGCGGAAGGCGTCGGCCCCGGCTAAATTTTCATCCTCGGCCCCGGCCAGGAACACCTCGCGCCCCAGGATGCGGCCCTGGCGCAGTTGCCAGGCCATCTCGTCATCGAGGCGCGCCGCCGGCAGGCCGCAGAGGGCCAGGGCCTCGGAGCAGCCGAGCAGTTGTCGCTCCAGCTCCTGGTCGTCCATGGCCGCCGCCTGCTCCAGGGTGACGGCCTGGTCCTGGCCAAAGGGCTCCGACGCCGTGCGCCGCAGGCTGGCCAGGTGCCCCACCGTGCCCAGGGTCCGGGCCAGTTCCTCGGTGAGGGCCCGCACGTAGGTGCCCCGGCTACAGGTGAACTGCAGCTCGATGCTCCCCGGCTGCAGATCGAGCAGCTCGGCGGCGTGCACGGTGATGGGCCGGGGAGGTTTCTTGATGGTCACCCCCTGGCGGGCGTAGGCGTAGAGCGGTTTGCCCTGGTGCTTGGCGGCCGAGTAGGCCGGCGGCTCTTGCAGCCGGTCGCCGACCATGGCCTCCAGGGCGGCGGCCACCTGGTCCCGGCTGAGCCCGGGCACCGGGGCCTGGGCCACCACCTGGCCGGTGGGATCGCCGGTGTCGGTGGCCCGTCCCAGGGCCAGCACCCCGCGGTAGACTTTGCGGCCGGCTCCCAGCAGGTCGGCCAGGCGGGTGGCCTGGTTGAAGGCCAGCACCAGCACGCCGGTGGCAAAGGGGTCCAGGGTGCCGGTGTGGCCCAGCTTGGCCGGCTTGAAGCGGCCGCGCAGGCGGGCCACCACGTCGTGGCTGGTGGGCCCGGCCGGCTTGTCCACCACCAACACGCCGTCGGTGATGAACCTGGGACGTCGCCGGGCCATCAGGCGGCCTCCATGAGCTCTAGCAGCATGGCCTGCACCTTGCCGCGCACTTGGTCCAGGTCGCCGTCCACGATGGCCCCGGCCGCGTTGTGGTGGCCGCCGCCGCCCAGGGCCATGGCCACGGCCGAGACGTCCAGGGCCCCGCGGGAACGGATGGATATCTTTACGCCGCCCTCCTCCCGCTGGCGCAGCAGCAGGGCCACCTCCACCCCGCGGATGGCCCGCAGGCCCTCCACCACGTTCTCCAGGTCCTCGGGGGCGCAGCCGGTGGCCGCCAGGTCTTCCAGCGACACCTGGCCCACCGCCAGCTTGCCGCCGGCCAGCAGCTCCAGGCCCTGGACCACCCGGCCCCACAGGCGCATGCGCTGCAGGCTGGTGGCGTAGACCTCTTGGCTGATCTGCCAGGGGTCGGCCCCGGCCGCGACCAGGTCGCCGGCCAGGCGGAAGACCTCGGCGGTGCAGTTGGAGTAGCGGAAGGAGCCGGTGTCGGTCTGGATGCCCACAAAGAGGCAGACGGCGGTCTCTTGGTCCAGGGGCCAGCCGGCGGCGGCGGCCATCCGGGCGATCATTTCGCAGGTGGCCGCGCGCCGGGGGTCCACCCAGGCCGCGCCGTCGAGGTTCACCGGTCCCCGGTGGTGGTCGATGACAGCCAGTTTGTCCACCCGCTCCAGGTAGGCGGCCGCTTTAGGACCGGTGCGTTTTAGCTGGTGGCAGTCGAGCAGCAGGGCCAGGTCGCACCAGCCGGCCGGGGGCAGTTGGTCGGCCACCAGCTCCAGGCCGGGCAGGAAGCGGTATTCCGGCGGGATGGGGCCGGCGCTGTAGAGCCGCACCTCGGCGTCGCGGGCGGCCAGCAGGCGGCCCATGGCCAAGGAGGAACCCAAGGCGTCGCCGTCGGGGTCTTGGTGGCTCACCACCAATACCCGCCGGGCCTTTTGCAGCTTTTCGATCACGCCTCGCATAAAACTAGTTTTCCTCGCCGGGGTCCTCGCCGCGGTCCCGGGCGGCTTGTTTGTCCTGGGCCCGCACCTGGTCGATGAGGGCGTCCATGGCCGCGCCACGGGCCAGGGAGTGGTCGCGTAAAAACACCAGGTGGGGGGTGAACTTGATGGACAGGCGCGCGCCCAACTCCCGTTGCAGATAGGGCAGGGCGCTGGCCAACCCCTGGGTGACTTCCCCGGAGCGCGTCTCGTCCAGGATACTGTAATAGGCCCTGGCCTGGCGCAGGTCGGGGCTCACCTGGACCTCGGTTAACGATACCAGGCGCAGCCGGGGGTCCTTCACCTTGGTGGCCAGGAGTTCGCCCAGCTCGGCCAGGATCAATTTGCCCACTCGTCTGACGCGCAGGGTTCCCACGCCATCTCCTTGAGGTGCAACACCTCTACTCGTACATCGGTGACCTGGGCCAAGCCCAGGTTTTCCACAAAACGGGCCACGGTGTCCATCTGGTTGCGCACGTGCCCGCCGTCATCGCCGCAAAAGGCGAAGCCCAGCTCTATCCTCTGCCAGAGGTCCTGGGAGCCTACCTCGGCCACGGCCGCCTTGAAGCGCGCCTGCACCCGGTCCTTGATGGAGCGGACCACCTTGCGCTTGGGCTTGAGCCCGCCCACCTGGGGCAGGTGCAAGGTCATTTTCAGGGCCCCCACCACCATCAGCGTTGCCTGGCCTCTCTTGCCGGTCAACCCGGCGTTGGTCGATCGATCCCGTCTCGTCTCTCCGGTTGCTTGGCCGGGCGCGCATCACTAACGCCGCCTGGCCCCGTTACGCCGCTTGCCCCCGCTTTTCGCCGGCCCGGGCTTTTCGCTGGCCCCCGCTCGTCAGCCCCTCGGCCCGTCGGCTTTCATCTCGTCAGCCCCTCGGCCCGTCATCCTCTCGGCCCGCCGTCCTCTGACCCGTTGGCCCCCTGACTGGTTGGCGCCTGTCCCGTCGGCGCCTGATCCGTCGGCCCCTGATCCGTAGGTCCCTAGCTGGCTGGTGCCTGACCCGTTGGCCCCCCGGCTGGTTGGCGCCTGGCCTGATCGCCCCCTTGCCCCCTTGGTGGGCGGGGTTAGAGTTTGGCGGCGGTTTCGCGTATTTCAAAGACCTCGATCTGGTCGCCGATTTTTATATCGTTAAAGTTCTCCAGGCCGATGCCGCATTCGAAGCCTTCGGTCACTTCTTTGACGTCGTCTTTGAAGCGGCGCAGGCTCGATATCTTGCTGGTGGCTACCACCACGCCGTCGCGCAGCAGGCGGGCGGGGGAGCCGCGCACGATGCGGCCTTCCTGCACCGAGCTACCGGCGATGACCCCGGCCTTGGGCACCTTGAAGGTATCGCGCACCTCGGCCCGTCCGATGACTTCTTCGCTGAGCACCGGGGCCAGCATGCCGGTGAGGGCGGCGGTCACCTCGTCGATGACGTGGTAGATGACCTCGTAGGTGCGAATCTCCACGTTTTCGGTCTCGGCCACTTCGCTCACCTTGCCGGTGGGCCGCACGTTGAAGCCGATGATGATGGCCGCGGAGGCGGCCGCCAGCATGACGTCGCTTTCGGTGATGGCGCCGGTGGCCTCGTGGATAATGGAGACCTTGACTTCTTCGTTGCCCAGCTTGGACAAGGCGGCCACCAGGGCTTCCACCGAGCCGCGGGTATCGGCCTTGACTACGAGGTTGAGTTCTTTCTTTTGTCCCTCGGCCATCTGGTCCAAGACGCCTTCCAGGGTGAGGGCGGTCTTGGCGCTGAGCTGGGCCTCGCGTTTTTTGGTCATGCGGTGGTTGGCGATCTGCTTGGCCTGTTTATCGGTGGCGACCACCG
>JAMOVV010000051.1 GCA_027067385.1 Desulfarculaceae bacterium | reverse complement strand
TGGGGGCCTACACCCTGGAGATCCGGCGAAAGGGATTTCGTACCGAGAAGATCGACCTGGTGATTCGTTACGGACCGCCCGGGACCAGGGTGGAGAGGGTGCTGAGAAAACCATGACGGGAGTGGGGCGGACATGAGGTGGCGGTGGCCGGTGATGCTGGGAGTGGTGTTGACCTGGCTGGTGGTGGTCCTGGCCGGCCCGGCGGCGGCCGAGACCGGTGCGGCGCTCCTGCGACGCGGCGTGGAGCAGTACCAACTGGCCGGCTTCCAGGAAGCATCCCGCAGCCTGCTGGCCTGCCTGGCTTCCACCGACCTTACCGCCACCCAGCGGGCCCGGGCCCACGCCTACCTGGGGCTGATCCAATTGGCCCGCGGCGAGACCGACCGCGCCCGGCAGTCCTTTGGCCGGGCCAAGGCCGCTGATCGGAACTACAGCCCCGACCCCAACCAGTTCTCACCCCAAGCGCTGCGCCTGTTTCACCAGGCCCCCCTGCCGCCTTCGGCTATCCAGGGTCCAAGACCAGGCGGCGGCCCGGCCCGCAGGATCAGCCCGCCTCCGCCCCGGGGGTTCGTGGTGGGGGTTGCCAAGAAGGCCATCGTCATAGACCTGGGCGGCGGGCAGGGGGTACGCGGCGGCGACCGTTTCCAGGTGATCGGGCCGCGTAAAGGCAGCCAGGGGCCGGTGGCCCTGGTGCAGGTAACCCGGGTGCGGCCGGAGATATCCTTCGCCCGGGTGATGCAGGGCCAGGCCGGCAGTGCCCTGGGTATGCGCGTCGTCAAGGTGTCTTCGGCCAAGCTAAAGCCGGCGGCCTCACCCAAGACCAAGGCCGCCCCGCGAACCAGCCGGGTCCTGCGCCTGGCGGTGCTGCCGCCCGATATCCAGATGGACGGCTACAGCCCCGACTTTGACCCGTCCCAGTACCAGGCGCGGGTGGTGGTGCGCGCCTTGGCCAAGACCAAGGGCGTCCGCGCCTTTGTACCGCCGCCCCAGCGGCTGGCCCGGGCGCAACAGCGAGGGTTCAAACGGGGGGCGTTTTTGCTGCCGGGCACGGTGACCTTCAGCGGCCTGACCCGCGCCCTGAAAGGCTACCAAGGGGTGCACTGCCAAAAGGCGGTGTTCACCCCGGCCCAGGTGCGGCTGCTGCGCCAGGCCATGAAAACCTTGCGGGCCGACGCCCTGCTGGTCTGGGGGGTGCGCCTGGTATCCGGCGGCGACCAGGTGGTGGTGAGCTGCAACCTGCATCTCAAGGGCCGGGTTCGCTCCGCCGCCTGCTCGGGCAACCCCATGTTTTTGTCCGACGCCCCTGCTGGTTACGCCGAGGTGCTGCGGCGGTTGACCGCGGCGGGCTTGGCCGCCGGGCGCTGATGCGCATTCCCGGCTAGTTGGCGCTTGCCAAACCGTGCTACTCTGATATACTACCTCTCCGTTTAGAGCAAACGCGCCCGTAGCTCAGCTGGATAGAGCGCCGGACTACGAATCCGTAGGCCGCCTGTTCGAATCAGGCCGGGCGCACCAGGTATAACAAGGGGTTAGCCGATTGGCTAACCCCTTGTTCTGTACGATGTGCACAACCTGGCCTACAATGTTACAATCCACCCGTGTAAGCTGCCGGCCAAAACCGAAAACCTTGCCAAACAAAACGGAGCGCGGTCGCGCCCCGTACTTAGGCGAAATCAGCCCTTAAACCATGGCCGGCTTGGGGTGCGGCTATAGCGGGCCAGCCATTTATAAACCGTACGCCGGCTGATTACGAATTGATTGGCCGCTCCTTTCCTCTTTCAAAACCCTGGCGACAATAAGCGCTCGGCTATAGAACGTGGTTCGGGCATTCTTGTGATGGTTATTCGGGCGGAGCTCCGATCAAGAGTTGATGACGTTGGAATCTCCAGATGGGGAACATATACTGCGGGATTGGCTGGCCAGGGCCAAGGCAAAAGGGAAGCCAGCCGGGAGGGACCGTCATTCCCCTCATGTCGGGCGTTACCCTTTTACAGGCACAGACCCCGCAGCAGACGGATTCACTGCGTTCCAAACTGGCAATTTAAATATAGCAATCCCTGGTCAGCCGGGCAACCCCCTGGAAAAGCTGCGAGAGTTGTCGCCACCGGAGGTGGCTTGATAAAAGTAAGCCAACCTGGTGGGACCGCGACTCCCCACTATACGGGTGCTGCTCAAAGAGTGCTGTCCCCGCCGCACGCGGTTTTTCCGGCGTCACAGGCTGGCAATATAAATATAGCAACCGCCGAAGCCGAGGGCAACACCGCCTGGCGTCGTGGGCTGGACCCCAGGCAGGCCCAGGAGGGCTTTGCCGCCCAGGGGCCCGAGGTGGTGTCCGCCATAGCCGTGAGGCTTGGCCCCGTACTTTGTAATCGTTGCCACCCCCCCAACGCAACAGCGATCTTTGGCCTATGGCTGAAGGTCATTTCAAACGGGCCAAGAAAAAACCGCCGGGTTGCGCTGTCTGTATTAGGAGTAGCTTTTTGACGTAAATGGGGGGAGGACATGTCCATGCTATACAGCCGCAGAAAAGCGATCGGGACCTGCATGAAACTCTTGGGCGCGGCCTGCCTGTCGCCGATTATTAGGCCTCGGCCGGCGGCGGCGGGGCAGTTGTTGGGCCCCAAGGACTTGGTTTACCAGGGCGCTTTTCGCCTGCCGGATGGCCCGGATGAGATAGCTTGGCAGTGGAGCGGCGGAGGGTTGACGGTCAATCCCGCCGGCAACCATGGGGCCGGGTCGCTTTTCGGATTTGGCCACGCCTGGAATTATTACGTGTCCGAGGTGAGCATCCCTGCGCCGGTAATATCAAAACGGAAGAAGCCGCAGGACCTGCCCACGGCACGGACTATCCAAAAGTTTGCCGATATCAGTGGTCGTCCGGGCCGCCCGGGCCAATCTTACGACCTGAAGGTGGGGGGGCTGGAGTATTGCGTGACCCCGGTAGGGGATGAGGCGGGTAAGCTTCACTTCGCCTGGGGTATACACAGTGACTATCATCGTGTCCCCACCCACGGTTGGGCCGACACTAATCTTGCGGCCCCCCGCACCGCCGGTCTATGGCATGTAGGCAACCACTTTAATAGTCACATCTCCACCAATGACTACCTGTTTACCATTGACCCCGCTTGGGCGGCGGCTCACACCCCCGGCATGCTGCTGGCCACCGGTCGTTACCGGGAGGGCGGGCTGGTAGGTGAGGGGCCCACCCTTTATGCCTATGGTCCCTGGAACCAGGGCAATCCCCCGCGGCCGGGTACGGTCATCCAAGACGTCACCCTTTTACGCTACGGTGAGTTTGGGTCCGGCAAATCCATGAACGGCTATCGCCACTCCGACGAGTGGTCCGGCGGGGCTTGGCTGTCGCAGGGCTCTCGCGCGGCCGTGGTCTTTGTCGGCACCAAGGCCCTGGGCAAGGCCTGGTATGGTTACCGCGACGGCACCACGCACGAGTCCTGCCAACCCAACTGCCCCGACAGCCTGGGCCCACGCGGATGGTGGGCTTCATCCACCCAGGCCCAGATCATTTTTTTCAACCCGCGTGACCTGGCCGCGGTGGCCGCCGGCAGGAAAGCTCCGCACGAACCGCAGCCGTTTGCCGTTTTGGACCTGACGCCCTACCTGTTCCGACAGGGCGCCGCCAACGACCTGTCCCGGCTCGGGGCGGCGGCCTTTGACCGGGTCCGGTCGGTTCTCTACGTAATGGAGCGCCGGGCCGATGACGATAAGCCGGTCATTCACGTATGGCGGATTACATAGCCGGTCATTACCCGCCTCGGCGAAGCATGGGGGCCCGGTTCCCCTGAACCAGTCGCGGGTGCCTTGGCGAAAGGTGCTTATTGCAACCAGGACGGCCGGGACGGCACCGGGTGATGTTCCTTAACCGCCGGAATCGGGTTGACGGGTCTAAGGCCCGATGGTACAAGCATTTTCACCGTATAGCCGGCGTAGCTCAGGGGTAGAGCAGCTGATTCGTAATCAGCAGGTCGACGGTTCGAATCCGCCCGCCGGCTCCAGCAATCACAAGGGGTTAGCCGAAATAGGCGTCAGCCCTGATTATTCCCCGGCACTTGATATAAACGGGCTGATCTTTCCCACCCGTGCCGGTGTGGCCTCAGCCCGGCGGCCTGTAAATTTTTATCACCTGGGCGCGCGGCAGAGCCAGGGGCGCAAGCTTAGCCTTGGCGCTGTATAATCACCTTAGCAGGTGAGCTATATCGCCCTAGTGCTCTGGACTGGCTGGAGTGTCATTGGCCTGGTGATAAGTGTTGATCCGGGTTCCTTCCACTGCCGCCGTTACCGCCGATGAAGCTCATTATAATTGCCCCCCGGTACCCCAGGATAGCAATCGCCATCAGCGGCACCCTTTTAGCACGCTAATGCCTTTGGTCGTTAAGGGGCAAACACATATTGGCCGACCGCCAGGCATAGGCAATCCCCTGTCAGACAAAAAGAAGATGAACCGCGAGGGCGGGCTACGTATGGGGACCCAAGACCAGGTATCCGGATCGTCCCCAGCGCCGCGCATGGTAATAAAAAGCCCGGCTGCGCTTCATTTGAAGTGAACCTATCCGGGGGTGTAGTATCATGTTGGCTAATTCGGCGGTGGCGGAAGTGCCTTGCCCACCGCCGGATGTGAGGATAGCAGGGGACGTGGCCGCCGACCCGGGAAATGCACTGGGCCACGGCTGACTAAACGCTAAACAGATGACTATTGTTCTCCCAATGCCGGGCCATGCTGCATGGCGGCGAATAATCTTCACGGTTAAGTACCTTGTGGTTTAGGGACCTAATCAAGATCAGCCTGCGGCAATTACTGCGCCACTGGCGGCGTTATTGGGGCGTGGCCCTGACCATATCGCTGGGGGTGGCGGGTTTTATCACCGTGGTCACCATGGGTGAAGATTTTAAAAACAACCTGAATGACAACCTGGAATTAATCGGAGGCGTAACGGTTATTCGCGTTACTTTGCTTAATGAACCAGGCTGGCGTCCGCTCTGGTTTCAGCCGGATATTATAGATAGCGTACGCGAGATCAAGGGTGTACGAGCATCGAGTCGCCTGGCTCACAAGATGGTTAAAATCGAAGTAGCGACGAGAAATTGGACCATACCCATGGCGGCGGTGGACGCTGGTTTTTGGAAGGTACGCGGGTTCAATGCCTTCAAAGGCGAACTGTTTGGCCAAGAGGATTTGCAGGAGCGCCGGCGGGTATGTGTTATTGGCAAAATCTTGCTGAGAAAGCTTTTCAAGTCCCGGGATATGGTCGGACGCTACATCAAGATCAACGGTGAATTATACCTGGTGAGCGGAGTGCTGGGCGGCACCCATGCCAGCGACCTGGCCGAACGCGTGTACTTGCCTTTGAGCACCGCTAGCGACAGGATCCCCTATTTATTCCCCGACCGGTTATATGTTAGATGCAATACTTGGGACGATGTAGAAAGAGTCTCGGAAGAGTTGCCAGTTGTCATCGGCAAGTTCTATGATCCCAAGCGCATTGACGTACAATATTCCTACGACGCCTTGCAACATGTGTTGCGGGTGGTTACCTGGTCCGAGTTTTTTGTTTATCTGACAATCTTGGCTACCCTGCTTTTAGGCGGCCTGGGAATCTGGACCATTATGATGAGCGCGGTTCGTACCAGGACGCGCGAAATAGGCCTGAAAAAGGCCATGGGCGCCCTGGACCGCGACATCCTATCGCAGTTTTTAACCGAGGCGCTTTGCCTGTCCGTGGGCTCGGCCCTGGTGGGCATTATCGCGGGAAGAATTGCAGTGCAATTGGCCAGCCACATGCTCAAAAGCCCGGTGCCGGAAGATATCTTTTTGTCGTGTGTTAGCATGGGTTTCTTGATGGCCCTGGGCCTGGGTATCGGCGCGGGAATCTATCCTTCTATACGGGCCAGCCGCATGCAGGTGGCCGAGGCGACCCGCTATGAGTAGCGCGGGGAAATCCAGGTCCACCGGCGATCCTATCCTGGTGGTTCGCGACATCGTCAAACGATACCCCAACGGCAATCAATTCATCGATGTGCTAAAAGGTATAAGCATGACGGTGCGTTACGGGGAGATGGCGGCCATTATGGGACCGTCTGGCTCCGGCAAGACCACCCTGCTGCAGATACTGGGGTTGTTCTTGCGGCCTACCCGGGGCACCTATCTGCTGGCCGGAGACGACGTGCTGAAGCTGGATCGCAACGCCCAGGCGTCCGTGCGGGGCCAGCGGCTAGGGTTCGTCTTGCAGGGTTGCGACCTTTTAGAAAAAACCTCGGTTTATGAAAACCTGGAGTACCCCCTGATCTACACGCGGTTCAGCCCCAATAAGCGGCGCGAGAGAATACATCTGGCCCTGGAAAGAGTCGGCATGACCCACCGTATTAATCACGATGCCAATAAATTATCCGGCGGCGAAAGACAACGGGTGGCCATCGCCCGGGCCCTGGTTAATCTGCCCGAGGTAATCTTGGCCGATGAGCCCACGGGTCAGCTTGACCATAAAAACAGCCATATCATCATGGAGTATTTCGCCGAGGTGGTTGGCAAGGGTGACACTGCGATGATAATGGTCACGCACGACGCCGAGATAGCCAGGCATTGCCAGACCATCTATCATATTGAAGATGGTGTGTTGAAAGGTTGATGGCCGGGAAAGACTGCGTGGCATCAATTATAAAAATGCTATATACCTGGAAGGGTGAAATGCTGGGAGTCATAAAAACCAGCCTGTCGTTAAAAAGACTAAGGTCGGGATTGTTGCTGGCAGTGTTGCTGTGCCTGGGATTGATTGTACCCCACAACGTCCAGGCCAAGGCTTCATCAAGCGCCCCAAAGAAGGTGGTGATTGTAGGCAAGGCCTACTGTTCCTTGCAACGGGTGGTGGTGTTGCCTTTTGAAAAAAGCCGCATCCAAAAAGTATTGGTAAGGGTAGGACAAGCGGTTAAAAAGGGACAGGTGTTGGCCACTTATCGGCTGGACTCCAGGCAGTATCTCAAAGTTTTACAAAGGCTAACAAAACCGTATGGCGTTATTGATGATCTCCGGTTGAAGCTACTGGATATCACCAGCAAGCTCGTGGCGCTTAAGAAACGACATAAGGGCATGATCAGCCTATCGCGCAGCAACTTGGAGTCCCGGCAAAGCCTTGAACTGATAGAGCAAAAGATTAATCTCATGACCATGACCGAACGGGTATTGCGATCCAAGCTTGCCACCCAGCGATTGGTGGCCAAGGAGGTCCACGGCCTGTTGCAATCGACCATGGGTGTCGTTTTCCCTGCCGAGCGGGTGCCCCGAGACGGCCGGTTGCGAGCGCCGATTGATGGCTATGTCGTTTGGCGACACCCGGAGCTGCATCCCGGCGCGGTACTGCCGGTGGTGGCGGCCTTGCGGGTGGGGGTGATGAAGCCCATGCTCATACGGGCCATGGTGCACGAAGTGGACGTGCAGAAAATCGCGGTGGGACAAACCGCGCAGGTTGTAATAGAATCCCTGGCGGGTCGCCAATACACGGCCCGGGTAAGGAGTATAGACTGGTCGCCCACCGCCTTGAGCCTTGAGCGTCCCTCTTATTACACGGTGGAAATGGTGGTGCCCAACCCGCAGTTGCGGATTCGCCAGGGCATGAACTGCAAGCTCATCTTCCGCCCCGGAAACTGACAACCCTGGAATACGAGATGAAACCATGGCCTTTGGCCTAGCCCTAATCGTTATCATCGGCCTGCCGGCCGATGCGCTCTTTCGTCGTTTTGGCCTGCCGGGTTTGGTGGGTATGCTGCTGGCCGGTATCGTGGTGGGGCCCTATGCCCTGGGGTGGCTTTCGCCGGAGATGATGCGGGTGTCGGCCGACTTCCGCATGATCGCCCTCATCGTCATCCTGCTGCGGGCCGGCTTTGAGCTGCGCCGCGACACCCTCAACCGCATCGGCGGCCCGGCCCTGATCATGAGCTGCGTACCGGCCATGTTCGAGATAGGCGCGGTGACCCTGCTGGCCCCGCCCCTGCTGGGCATCACCACCATCGAGGCGGCGGCCCTGGGCTGCATCCTGGGCGCGGTTTCGCCGGCGGTGGTGGTCCCGTTGATGATCGACTTCATGGAACGCGGCAAGGGCGCCGACAAGGGCATCCCCACTCTCATCCTGGCCGCCTCGTCCATCGACGACGTCTTTGTCATCGTCATTTTTACCATCGTGCTGGGCATCGCCGTGGGCGGCGAGGTGAACTGGGTGTGGCAACTGGCCGGTATCCCCATCTCCATCGTGCTGGGTATTTTGGCCGGGCTCATTCCCGGCTACCTGCTTTTGCGCATTTTCCAACGCTACGATCTCAAGCCGCCGCGGCGCACCCTCATGGTGCTGGGCACCGCGGTGGCCCTCACCTGGCTGGAAAAGGTGGTACACCCCTACGTGCCGGTGGCCGCGCTGCTGGGGGTGATGGCCATCGGGTTCATCATTTTAGAAAAGGAAGAGGCCGTCGCCCACATTATCTCCGGCCGGCTGAAAAAGCTCTGGGTCTTTGCCGAGCTGCTGCTGTTTGTCCTGGTGGGGGCCCAGGTCAACGTCGGGGTGGCGATCAAGGCCGGGTTGGCCGGCACGGTGGTCATCCTCGGCGGGCTGGTGGCCCGCAGCGTGGGCACCTACATCTCCCTGGCCGGCACCAACTTCACCCGGGTGGAGAAACTTTTCACCGTGGTGGCCTATATCCCCAAGGCCACGGTGCAGGCGGCCATCGGGGCCATGCCCCTGGCGGCCGGGCTGGCCGGCGGCGAGGTGATCCTGGCGGTGGCGGTGCTCTCTATTCTGCTCACCGCGCCGGTGGGGGCCATCGGCATCAAGATCATGGGCGAGAGGGTGCTGGCCGAGGGCCAACGCCCGGCCTACCGGTTCAAGGAACTGCGCCAGGGCCTGGGGCTGCCCCGGGTGGGTGAGCGCATACGCCGCCGCTCCGACGGGGCGGTGTGGAAGGTGATCGAGGAGCGCGAGACCTGGTTGGAGGCCGCCGCCGAACACCCGGTGCCGGAGATACAGTTGCGCATCTGGCGCGAAAGCCCCGAGGACCAGCCGGGACGCGGCCCCACCCGCGAGTTGTCCTTTGGCCCCGGCGACGACAGCTTTGATCGTGCCTGGGAGATCGTTTACGCCTGAGCCCGGCGAAGTAAGGAATGCCCGGGGCGAGCGTCTCTCGGGTGGGGGCGATGCCGGGGCGGGGGTGGTTTGGTCCCAGGGGCGGTGGTATGATGGCTGCCAGGGAACACCAGTAATAAAAGGACGCCGCGCCCATCGGCGCCGGCCTGCCCAGAGTATGAACCACCGGCAGAGCCCAGATTGTTTTAAGTGCCGCCATTTCAAGATCACCTGGGAGGTGCAGCGTCCCTATGCCTGCCAGGCCATGGGCTTCAAGTCCCACAATATGCCCTGGCAGGTGGTGATCGAGGCCTCGGGCCAGCCGTGCATGATGTTTACTCCCAAGGAGCCGAACCCGGCCGGCGGACGGGTTCACGGGCCCACGGGAAAATAACCAGGGAGAGATGATGATCAAGCGGATTGGATGGGCGGCTGCCTTGCTATCCCTTTTGGCGTTGGCCGGTTGCGAGGCGGCGGCGGTGAATGTGAAACAGGTCAAGGCCCCGGTCGCCGCCGTGGTGTCACCCCTGCGGGCCACCCGGGTGCTGCAACTCAAGCGACTGGTGGTGAGGATTCCCAAGCACGAGGTGATCGGCTCGGTGCAGGTGGGGCCGTTTTGCATGGGGGTGCAGCAGCTCTTCTGGCAAGGCCTGGACAAGATATATCTCAGCGAAGACGAGCTGACCGGGCAACTGCACCAGTCGCTCAAGGGATACGGTTGCAAGCTCCTGGGCGGCGAGGACCAGCTCTTTGACGAGGGGGGCCGGCGCAAGGCCGATCTGGTCTTGGGCGGCATGATCCGCGATCTCAAGGGCAACATCTGTTATATGCCGCCGGAGCAGCGCACTCGAGCTGCGGGCGAGGCCTACCTGCGGATACACTGGCAGCTCTACGACCCGGCCCGCAAAAAGGTGATCCTGCGGGTGAGTACCGAAGGTTCCTTCAAGCGTCAGATCACCGACCTCCAGGCCGACCGGGGGCGCAATATCTGGCTGGGCGCCTTCAAGGTGGCCGTGGCCAAACTGGTGGCCAACCCTGATTTCCGGCGGCTATTGAGCGCCGTCCCCACGCACACGCCCAAGTCCCGTCCCCGGCGCATCGCGCCCCCGCCGCCCAAGTACAGCAAGCCCCTGAGTATCACCTACGCGGCGGTCCAGAGCCTGCGCATGCCGGCCGACGCCGCAGTGGTGCGCGCGGCCATGGTGGGGGTTTCCGGCGAGCATGGCTCGGGCGCCGGTTTCTTCATCTCGCCCTCGGGCTACCTGCTAACCACCGCCCGGGCGGTGGCCGGCGGGCGCTACGTCAAGATCAAGCTGGCCGGCAGCGGAGCCCTGCTGGGCGAGGTGCTGCGGCGCTACCCGCCCTGGGACGTGGCCCTGGTGCGGGTTAAGGCCACGGTGGCCGCAGCCCTGCCCATCGCCTCGGGCCGCGCCCGGGTGGGGGCCGCCGTTTTTGCGGTGAGCACCCGGCCGGGCAAGCCCCTGGTGCGCCAGGGCGTGGTGATCGACTACGTGAGCCGGGGGGGCAACCGCTACCTGGGCAGCGATATCGTCCTGCCGGCGGCCCTGGCCGGCAGTCCCCTGGTGGATCGCCACGGCGCGGTGGTGGGCATTGCCGTGGGCCTGCGCCGGCCCGGCTCCCGGGCCAAGGCCAAGGCCGGCAGCCTTTTCGTGCCCATCCTGGAGGTGTTCAAGGCGCTTAACCTGCAGTAGATCGTCGTAAACTGAAACGGGCCGGGGAGCTGTCCCCGGCCCGTTTTTCATTGGCAGGATCGGGTCGCCGGCGCCCTGGCCGCCGGAGCCCGGCGATGCCCGGCCGACTTAGCCGGCGGCCGCCTCGGCCGGGAAGAGGATGAGGTCGATGTGGTCGGTGCCCTGTTTGACCAGGGCCTGGGTCACCTGGTCCACGCTCCAGGGGGTGAAGGGCTTTTTGTTGAAGCTCTGCACCTCTTGCATGGCGTAACCGCGCTGCTCAAAGCCGCGCAGCAGCTCCTCGCCGTCCACCCCCGAGACCTGGGCCAGCCCCTCTTGGCTGTACTCCATGACGATGATGGGCCGGCCGCGCTCGATGGTTTTTTGCATGCCGCTGAAGGCGAAACTCTCGGCCCCCTCCACGTCGATCTTCACCACGTCCACCTTCCGCTCGCCCACCAGCTCGTCCACCGGGTGGGCCGGGACCTCGTAGGTGCCGCAGTAGTCGCGTCCCTCGTCGCCCAGGTGGAAGGAGCCGCTGTTATAGCGCGAGCCCAGGGAAAAAGTGACGCTCTGGCTCTGGTCCATGGCGGCGCACTTGAACAGCTCGATGTTGTCAAAGCCGTTTTCCTCCATGCTTTTTTGCAGGAGGCGGTAGTTGTGTTCAAAGGGCTCCACCGCCAGGACCTTGCCCTGGGGTCCCACGATGGCCGCGGCCATCATGGTGAAGTAGCCGACGTTGGCGCCCACGTCCAAAAAGACCTGCCCCGGGGCCAAGACCGACTGCAACGCCTTGGTGACGTGCGGTTCCCAGGTCTTGCGCCGGGCGATGAGTCCGCCGATCTGGGAGTCGTTGACGTCCACGTAGAGCTTGAAGTTCTTCAGCTCCACCAGGGTCTCCTGGATGGGCACGGTGTCGTAGACCGACTGCTGGCCCAGCCGGTTCTGGAACTCCTGGCTGCGCAGGAATATCTCGGTGAGCCAGCCCACCGAATGGCGGGGCCGGGCGGCGAAGTTCCAATGGGTGAGCCAGCCCTCTGGGTCGGGGTGG
>JAMOVV010000050.1 GCA_027067385.1 Desulfarculaceae bacterium | reverse complement strand
CCCTGGCCCACGGCCTGGTGACCCTGGCCCAGGTACTCTCGCGCGAGTTGGCCCGGGACCCCCGGCTCAATCCCCTGGTGATCATCCTCACCGACGGCCGGCCCAACGTGCCCTACGACCTGCCCCGGGCCCGCCGTCGGGTGAGCATCCAGGGCGGCTGGGGCGACGCCGGCTATGCCGACCGCGAGGTGCTGGAGCTGGCCCAGCGCCTGGCCGCCGATCCTCGGCCCCGCTTCGTGGTGGTGGACACCGACACCGGGCACTTCCAGGAGCTGAACCTGTGCCAACCCCTGGCCCAATACCTGGGGGCCCCCTGCACCGCCTTGGGCCGGGTCACCGCCGACCGGGTGCTGGAGCTGGTGCGACAGCACTGGCGCTGAACGCCCCGGCTTTTCAATGATTGACAGGCGCGGCGGTTACAACATATAGTCTTGCCGATCAATCAAAAATATCATCAGATGATTGTATAAAAAATGACGTTAACCTCCGGATTCGAGTGGCAGGAGTTGGCCGCCGTATTGGCCGACGCCCTTCCTTCACCTCTCTTGGTCCTGGACCAAGAGATTCGTCTACAGGCCTTTAACCGGGCGGCCGAGCCTCTGTTGTCCGGGCCTCTCACCCTGGTGCTCAACCGACGGTGCGGCAGCGCCATTGGTTGTGTCAACCACGCCCTGGCCAGTAACGGTTGCGGCACCGGCCAAGTATGCGATGACTGCCCCCTGCGCCACGCGGTAACCCAGGCCCTCGACGGCAAGCCGGTCTGGCGAAAAAAGACCTTGGTGCAGCGGCGCAGCGACAACGGCTCGCCCCAGGACATCCACCTGCTGATCACCACCGCGCCCCTGGATCACCAGGGCCGCCGTCTGGCCTTGGTCATCCTGGAAGACATCTCCGAGCTCACCGCCCTCAAATCGATCATCCCCATCTGCTCCTACTGCAAGCGCGTGCGCACCGACGATGAGTACTGGGCCGAGGTGGAGGTGTTCCTCCACGAACACCTCAACGCCGACGTATCCCACGGCATCTGCCCGGAGTGCTACGACCTCAAGCTCAAGGCCCTGGGCCTGGCCAAACGCTAACCCGCCGGGGCCGGCATGGGTTTTTACTGGCGCCGGCGGTGGAGGTGGTTGTAGAATCCCGGCCATGAGTGCCGACAGCAACCCCATATCTGCGGTCAACTATCCCTTCAGCGCCCTGGTGGGGCAAGACCACATGAAGCTGGCTCTTTTGGCCAACGTGGTCAATCCCCGCATCGGCGGGGTGTTGATCCGCGGCGAAAAGGGCACCGCCAAGTCCACCGCGGTGCGGGCCCTGGCCGATCTGCTGCCCGAGCAGGCGGTGGTGACCGACTGCCCCTACCACTGCGACCCGGACGACCCGGCCAACCTGTGCGAGTCCTGCGCCTCCCGGCTGGCGTCCGGCGAGAGCCTGCCCACCGGCCGGCAGCGGGTGCGGGTGGTGGAGCTGCCGGTGGGGGCCACCGAGGACCGCCTGTTGGGGACCCTGGACTTGGAGTCCGCCCTGGGCCAGGGCGAGGTGCGCTTCCAGCCGGGCATCCTGGCCGCGGCCAACCGGCAGGTGCTTTACGTGGACGAGGTGAACCTGCTCGACGACCACCTGGTGGACGCCCTATTGGACGCGGCGGCCATGGGGGCCAACACGGTGGAGCGCGAGGCCATCAGCATCAGCCATCCGTCCGCCTTCACCCTGGTGGGCACCATGAACCCGGAGGAGGGCGAGCTGCGTCCCCAGCTCACCGACCGTTTCGGGCTCTGCGTCCAGATAAAGGGTTTGGAAGACCCGGAGCTGCGCCAGCAGGTGATCAAGAACCGCCTGGCCTTTGAGGCCGACCCGTCCGGCTTTGCCGCGGCCCACGGCCAGGCCAACGCCGAGATCGCCGCGGGCGTCGGTCGGGCCCGCGCCCTGTTGCCTGCGGTGGCCGCCGGCGACGAAATTTACCAGCGGGTGGTGCAGATCACCCTGGAGCTGGGGGTGGACGGCCACCGCGGCGACCTGGTGATATTCAAGACCGCCCGCACCCTGGCCGCCCTGGAGGGGCGCGACCGGGTCACCCGCCGGGACGTGGACACCGCGGCCCTGCTGGCCCTGCCCCACCGCCTGCGGCGGCGGCCCCTGGCCGAGATGGATTTTGACATCGCCGAGCGCATCAAGCGCGTCTAGGACGTCCAACACCGCGTTGACAAAGAGCCAGCCACGACCTAGGGTTTATAAGGACAATCGATTACCGGGCAATCCAGGAAGAACTTGAGCCATGGCCAAAGCGGATATCGACAAGAGCAAGCAGGAACTGATCGAGGAACTCAGCGAGTTGCGGGAGCGGCTGGCCGGCCGAGACGGCGCCGGTCAACTCAAGGCCCGCTCGCGCCGCGTACCGCTGGAGGCGGAGATCGAGCTCATCGCCGACTTCGATCTCCTGCAGGCCACGGGCATCAACATCTCCGACACCGGCATCGCCTTTGAATCGGCCCAACCCCTGTTTTTCGAGATGCGCTTCCGGCACCAGGGCCGGCTGCACCACCAACGGGCCCGCCTGGTGTGGATGAAAAGCGGCCAGCAGGGTCAGAGCCGGCTGGGCCTGGAGTTTTGCCGCCTGCCCCAGCGGCCGGAAATCTAACCCGGGCGTCGCCTGGAAGCCGTCCTAATCCCCGTTGCCCACCCCCAGGGCTTTGATCTTTTTATGCAGGTGGCTGCGCTCCAGCCCGATGGCCTCGGCGGTCTGGCTCACGTTATGGCCGTGTTCGGCCAGCTTGCGTTCCAGGTAGAGCTTTTCAAAGGTCATGCGAGCCTGTTTGAAGTCGGCCCCGAACAGGTCCGGCTCGATGATGGTCCCGCCGGCCTCGCCGCCGGCCAGGTCTGGGGGCAGGTCTTCCAAACCGATCACCTCGCCCGGGCTGAGGATCACCAGGCGTTCGATGAGGTTTTTCAGCTCGCGCACATTGCCCGGCCAGTGGTAGGCCTGCATGGCCTGCAGGGCCGCCGGGCTGATCTGCTTGGGCCGCTGGTGCAGCCGTTGGGCGTGCATGGCCAGGAACTCGTCGGCCAGGGTGGGGATATCCTGGGTGCGCTCGCGCAGGGGGGGCACCCGGATGGGGATGACGTTGAGGCGGTAGTAGAGGTCCTGGCGGAAGCGGCCGGCCTTGATCTCCTCGGCCAGGTCCTTGTTGGTAGCGGCCAGCACGCGCACGTCCACCGAGATGCTGCGGGTGCCTCCCACCCGTTCGAAGCTCTGCTCTTGCAGGATGCGCAGTATCTTGGCCTGGGTCTTGAGGCTCATGTCGGCGATCTCGTCCAACAGCAGGGTGCCGCCGTCGGCCAGGTCGAACTTGCCGCGCTTGAGGCTGGAGGCGCCGGTGAAGGCGCCTTTCTCATGGCCGAAGAGTTCACTTTCGATCAGCTCGTCGGGGATGGCCGCGCAGTTGACATCCACGAACTCGCCGTGGCGACGCGGGCTGAGGTCGTGGATGGTGCGGGCCACCACTTCTTTGCCGGTGCCGTTGTCGCCGGTGATGAGCACCCAGCTATCGGTGGGGGCCACCTTTTCGATGGCCTGGCGGACCTGGGTGATGGCCGGGCTGTCGCCGGTGAGGCGGGCGTGGCGGCGGCGCAGGCGCAGGTTTGCGGCGGCCAGCCGGCCCATTTCCATGGCGTTGCGGGCCACCACCAGTATCTTGTCCATGTCCAGGGGTTTTTCGATGAAGTCGAAGGCCCCCAGGCGGGTGGCCTTTACCGCGGTCTCCACGGTGCCGTGGCCCGAGATCATGATCACCGGCAGGTGGGGGTATTGCTTTTTCAGGCTGCCGAGCACCTCCAGGCCGTCGGGGCCGGGCATCCAGATATCGAGCAGCACCAACTGCGGCGCTTCGCTCTGCATCACCGCCAGGGCCTGGTGGCCGTCGGCGGCGCAGCTTACCTGGTAGCCTTCGTCGCTAAATATCCCGGTGAGCGACTGGCGGATGGACTCTTCGTCGTCGACTATGAGGACGTGTCCGCTCATGCCTCCTCCCCCGGCCGGCGGCGCGGGTTGCGAACCGGCAGTTCAACGATTATGCGGGTGCCGGTCGGTTCGTTGTCCTGCACCCGGATATAGCCGTTGTGGTCGGATATGATGGTGCTGACAATGGCCAAGCCGAGCCCGGTCCCTCCTTTTTTAGTAGAGAAATAGGGTTCGAACAAGTGCAGTTTATCGGCCGGCGACACGCCGGGGCCGTTGTCTTCCACCTCCAGGCGAATGATCTGGAGGATATCATCATAATACAGCCGTA
The DNA here is from genome assembly GCA_027067385.1 of Desulfarculaceae bacterium. GTDB lineage: Bacteria > Desulfobacterota > Desulfarculia > Desulfarculales > Desulfarculaceae > JAMOVV01. The sequence continues at coordinate 46,038 of JAMOVV010000050.1, read as the reverse complement.
GCACCACCTGCCCCGGCCGGTCCACCGATTCCACCGCGTTGACCGCGTTGTCCAGCAGGTTGATGAGCACCCGCCGAATCTGCTCGGCGTCCAGGTCGAAGATGGGTATTTCGCCTTCTTCTTCCAGCTCGAAGCTCACCTGGCGGTGGGCTCCGCGGTAGAGGCTCATGGCGTCGCGGGTGATGGCGCTCAGGTCGGCCGGGGCCAGGCGGGCCATGGGCAGGCGGGCAAAGTTGGAGAACTCGCTGACCAGCTTTCTTAGCTGCTCCACCTGGTCGATGATGGTGGTGGTGCACTCGTTGAAGACGGTGCCGTCGTCGGGCAGGCGGCCCTGGTAGCGGCGCACCAGGCGCTGGGCCGACAGCTTGATGGGGGTGAGCGGGTTTTTTACCTCGTGGGCGATGCGGCGGGCCACCTCGCGCCAGGCGGCCATGCGCTGGGCTCTTTCCAGCTCGGTGAGGTCTTCGAAGACCACCACGATACCCAGGTCGCGACCGCCCTCGTCGCGCAGGAAGCCGAGGTGCACCATGAGGCTCAGGGCCTCGCCGCCGAGGTTTAGCCGCACCTGGCGGTCGACGGTGCCGCGGCTGCCGGGCACCAGGCCGCTGAGCAGGTTTTCCACCAGTTTGACGTCCTCGGGGCCCAGGACCTCGCGCCAGTGGCGTCCCAGGACGCCGCCGGCCTGGACCCCCAGCATGCGTTCGGCCGAGGGGTTGAGGGTGGTGAGCATGCCGTCGGCGTCGGCCGCGATGACGCCGGCGGCCACGTTTTTCAGCACGATCTCCATGTAGCGCCGTCTTTGCTCCAGCTCCAAGTTGGTGCGGCGCATTTCTTCCTGGGCCTCGTCCAGGCGGGCCTTGGAGGTTTTGAGGTCGGCGGTCATGCGGTTGAAGGCGTTGACCAGGGTGCCGATCTCGTCGTGTCCTTCCATGTCGATGAAGAAGTTGTAGTCGCCGTGGGCGATACGGCTGGTGCCTTCGGCCAGCTCGATGAGGGGCACGGTGATGGTCTTGGCCAGGTGGAATCCGAACCAGGTGGCGGCAAAGACGATAAGCAGGGCCACCAGGGTGAGGGTGATGTACTGGTTGGTCTTGATGGGCCGTTTAACCGAGAGCAGTTGGCGGTAGCTTTCCAGGCCGGCCTTGATGCCCTTGATGCGGGCCAGGGAGCCGGGGGGTAGCAGTTTGAAGACCACCACCGCCCCGACGATCTTTTTTTTATCGCCGATTTTTTGGGTTATGGGGTGGATGGCGGCGGTGTAATCGCCGGTGGGCGCGGCCTGGGGGTGGCTCACCGGTTCGCCGCTGGAGATAACCTGGGTTACCACTTCCAGGGGCAGCCATTCCAGGTGGCTGATGTGGGTACCGCTCTGGGTGGTGTAGCCCATGTCCACCAGGTCCACGCTGTACACCCGCACGGCGGCCAGGTCGGCGCGGGCGCGGCGGCGCTCCAGGTAGGCGGTGAGGCGTTTACCGCGCTTGAACAAGCGGGGCCCGCGTTTTTCCATGTCTTCGGCGATGAGCCGGGCGTAGTGGGCGGCGCTGTCGGAGACCTGCTTGTTGTAGGCCTGGGCCACTTCCACGGCGTCGAAGAGGGAGCGCTCCACCTGGGCGCTGAACCAGAACTCGATGGAGGTGCCCACGAACTGGAAGGCTGCGAAGAACATGAGGATGGTGGGCACCAGCGAGAGGGTGACAAAGGCCAGCACCATGGAGGTGCGCAGTCGCGAGCCCATAACCCCGCGGCGTCGTTCCATGATGAGCTTCACCAGGTTGCGGAAGACCAGGAAGATGAGCAGGAGCAGCAACAGGGTGTTGATATTGATGAGGGCGAAGACCAGGATGGAGGAGCCCAGGGGCAGCTCGGCCCCGATATCCAGGACCTGGGTTTCCAGGTAAGTGATCACGGCCACGGCCAGGCTGGTGACCGCGATGATGATCCACTCCCGGCGACGGCGGCGCAGTTCCTTGGCTCTTTCCTGGGGGTCGATGGCCGACATGGCTCTCCCGGCGGCCCTGGGGCCGCGACAGCAGCCCGCGTTTTCTTTGCGATTGCCTGAAGGCGGGCATGGGCCGCGCAACCTTCATGAAACCGCGAACTAAAGAGACATGGCTATGTTACGGGAGTTGGCTTTGGCTGGCAAGGATTTGCGGCGCCGTGGGGTTGGAGGCCCCGGGGCCGGCGGGAATAAAAAAGCAGGGTTGGTCCCTGCTGATGGTTGGCCTGGCTGGCTGTTTAACGACGAGTGAACCGCCGGTTGCGCTTTGGCTGCTTAGTTAACCCTTTGTCCCTCGCCGGTCGCCCTCTGCCCCCTGTCTCCCTCGCGGCCCTTTCGCCCCTTCGCTCCGTTTGCCCTGCGTCCCTTGGCTCTTTCGCCCCTTCGCCCCCTGCGCCCTCTCGCCCCGTTTGCCCTTCGCCCCTTGGCCCCTTCGCCCCGTTGGCCCCGTTGGCCAGCCCTCTTGGGTAGCCCCCTTAGGCGACCGCCGGTTGTTTTACGGTGGCCCGGGCGACTCTGCGTTGAACCGTGTCCGCCTGGGCCGCGGCGGCTTGAGGAGTTACCAACTGCCAGGCCTGGGGATCGGCCAGGAACTGGCGGAAGAGGGTATTGTTGAGTTCGTGTCCGGACTTGTGGGCGCTGAAGGCTCCGAGTATGGGGCGTCCGACCAAGGCGACATCTCCGAGGAAGTCGAGGATTTTATGGCGTACGAATTCGTCGGGGTAGCGCAGGCCGTCTTCGTTGAGCACGCAGTAGTCGTCCATGATCACGGCGTTATCCAGGCTGCCGCCGAGGGCGAGGTTATTTTCCTGGAGGTAGCGGACGTCTCTCATAAATCCGAAGGTGCGGGCGCGGCTGATGTGCTTGATGTAGTCGGATTGGTTGAAGGTAAAGCTGTAGTCTTGGCGGCGGATGACCGGATGGTTGAACTCGATGGTGAAGTTGATGCTTAATTGGTTGGAGGGTGCGACGGTAAGGCGAGTACCGTTGTGGCTGAGGTTGAGTTTACGTTTGACTTTATAGAAGCGCCGTGGTTGGCGTTGGGAGACCACGCCGACGCCGCGGATGAGGAAGACGAAGGGCGCGCTGGAGCCGTCCATGATGGGGACTTCGGGGGCGTCGACCTCGATGATGACGTTGTCGACTTCCATACCGGCCAGGGCCGAGAGGAGGTGTTCCACGGTGGAGATGGTGATGTCGTCCATCCCCAGGGTGGTGGAGAAGTTGGTATCGACTACGTGGAAGACGTCGGCCGGGATAAGGGGAGAACCGGGCCGATCGGTGCGTTTGAACATGATTCCGGTATCGGCTTCAGCCGGGCGGATGGTCATTTCGACCTTTTTACCGCTGTGCAGACCGACACCCGTGCACTGTATGGGCCGCCTGATGGTTCTTTGATAGAGCTTCATACGTTGCTTTATCCAGCTATTAGCTGGTGAACAAAGGAGCAAGGAGCATGCCACAGGCGGCCGTGAGGTGGCCGGCGTGGGGTGGTTAATAAGAAGACGCTGTTATGATTATATTTTTTCCAAGAAATAAGGAGATAGCAACCTCGTTGATTCTTGGGTGCTTTTGGGACTGGTGTGTGAAAATTGCAACAGTAGGGCTAGTTGGGCGTGTCAAAGAGCCCACAGGCTTTAGCTAATTGGCCGGCGTATTCCAGGTCTTGGGGATGATTGACATTAAGCAGGCTGAACCCGTCCGGGTCGGCCTGGGCCATTTCGTGTGGTGGCAGGAGGTTGGCCTGGACCATCTCCAGGAGCATACGGGGCCGGCGTTCGCCGGCGTCCACCAGGCGCTGGGCCACGGGCAGGCAGCGGCGGTGGTAGAGGGCCAGTAGCGGTTCGACCCCCCGGGGGCCGGCGGCGGCCACGGCCCAGGCGTCGCCGGAGCGCCGCAGCAAAAGCTCCAGCACCGGCGGCCGCACCAGGGGCAGGTCCACGGCCAGGACCAGGAAGCGCTGGGCGTCGCTGTCGAGCATGGCGGTGAGCATGGCGGCCAGGGGTCCCTGGCCCGGCCAGCGGTCGGCCAGCAGCTCGCAGGGCAGGTGGGTGAGCGGGGTGAGGTCGTCGGCCACCACCATACGCCGGGGGCAGAAGGGGGCCAGGTTGTCCAGGGCGCGCTGGAGCAGGGTACGGCCGGCCAGCCGGCGAAAGGGTTTGCCGCCGCCCATGCGGGTGCCGCTGCCGCCGGCCAGGACTACTCCCAGCAGGTCGTCGCCGGTCGCAGGCACCTACGGTTCCTCCATGGGCACCGCGGCCACCGCTTCCAGGACCTTGGACTTGGCCACGTGGCGGTTGAGGTATATGGCGCATTGGCCGCAGGGCCCGGGGCAGCGGGTGCCGTTTTGGCGGCGCACCCGCCAACAGGGTTGGTGGGGGTTGTGGTAGGCCTGGCACTGCTGGGGCCGGCGGCAGGCGAAGATATTCCAGCAGGGGGCCAGGACCAGGAGGTTGCGCAAGCAGGCCAGGGTGAAGCCGCGTTCGTGGATGAGGTGGTTGATTCTTTTGATCTGCTCGATCTCGAAATCGCTGTAGAGGCGGTTGTTGGTGCGGGGTTCGCGCAGGGGCTTGATAAAGCCCTCTTTTTCGTACTCGCGGATGCGCTTTTGGGACAGCTCCACCCGGCGCGATACCTCGTTGATCAGGTGTAGGTTGGTGGTCCTGGAACCCATGGCATCCCCATGGAAGAAATTTAGTACAAGCACTCCGGTTATTATCACGGCCCCTGCCGGCGGGCAAGGCGAAACCGCCGGTGAGGCTCTAGCCGGGCTGCGGCGGCGCGGCCGCCCGGCTGCGCAACAGCTCCAGGACCGCCTCCCGGCGCTGGTAGAGCCGTTTGGGCTCCCGGCGCCCGCGGGTCTCGATGAGGTAGGCGGTGATCAGCGGCAGGGCGATGGTGGTGTCGGTGTAGCAGACCACGTTGCCGGGCAGGGCCTCGGGGGTTATCTTGCCCCAACTCACCGCCTCGCTGGGGGTGGCCCCGGAGAGTCCGCCGGTGTCGGGTCGGGCGTCGGTGATCTGCACGAAGAAGTCGTGGCCTTTTTCGGCGATGCCCAGGACCTCTTGCAGGTGGGGTTCGGTTTGCAGCATAAAGTTCTTGGGCGAGCCGCCGCCGAGGATCACCACGGCGGTCTTTTGGCCGGATTCCTTAGCGGCCAGGATGAGGCCGGCGGTCTCGTTGACGTCGCGGTGCACGTCCCAGGCGAAGGGGTTGCCCTGCAGGGCCGCGGCGGCGGCGTTCATGCCGATGGAGGAGTCGCCCGGGCTGGGGGTGTAGACGGGCACCTCCATCTGGCAGCAGGCGGCCAGCAGGCTCAGGTCGCCGAGTCCCAGCAGCTTTTGCCGCTGGCCGAGATAGCGCCCGGCCAGGTAGTGGAACTCGGCCGAGCCCATGGGCCGGGCGAACTCCGGGGCGGTGAGCATTTGGCGGAAGAAGGCGTCGGTCTCCAGCAGCACGCGGTATTCCATGACGACGTCATAGATGCGCACCAGCCCCTGGCGGCGCAGCTTGCGGTCGTCGGCGTGGGGGCTGGAGCGGTGCATGGCCAGTCCCAGGCCGAAGTGGGCGTCGTGGTAGAGGTTGGCCCCGGTGGAGACGATGAAGTCCACGAACCCCCGGCGCACCAGGGGCACCAGGCAGGATGGTCCCAGGCCGGCCGGGGTGAGGGCGCCGGTGAGGGTGAGCCCCACCTGCACGTCGTCGTCGGCCAGGCGGCGGGCCCAGAGCTGGCAGGCCTCGCGCAGCCGGGCGGCGTTGTAGGCGCTGAAGTGGTTATCCACCAGGTCGCGGGCGGTGAGGGGCCCGTCCATGGGCGGCGGGGCGATCGGCGGCCCCTGGGGTGGGGAGGGATTTTTCATCGCGGTCCCCGCAGGGCCAGTCCCAGGGCCCGGTAGAGCAGGCGGGCGGCGGTGAAGTCGCTGGCCGGCCAGCCGTTGACCGGGGCCAACTCCACCAGGTCCATGCCGAGGATGCGGTGGCTCCCGGCCACGGCCAGCAGCCAGTCGGTCACCTGGTTCCAGTCCAGCCCGCCCGGCTCCGGGGTGCCGGTGCAGGGCATAAGCGATGGGTCCAGCCCGTCCACGTCCAGGCTGAGGTACACCGGGCCGCTCAGGCCGGCCAAGGCCTGGTCCAGCCAGTCGCCGTCCTGGTGCACCTGGCGGGCCCACATGGGCTCCAGGCCCTGGGCGGCGGCGAACTCGGCCTCGGCCGCCGAGCAGGAACGGGTGCCCAACCATCTGACCGCGATGCCCATCTCCAGGGCGCGGCGCATGACGCAGGCGTGTGAGAGCTGGCGGCCCTGGTAAGAGTCGCGCAGGTCCAGGTGGGCGTCTAGGGTGAGCAGGGTGAAGCCGGTGCCGTGGCGCTCGATCACCGCGGCCAGGGCCCCCAGGGTAACGGTGTGCTCGCCGCCGATGACCACCGGCAGGCGGCCCTCGGCCAGCTCGGTGGCCACCCGGCGGCGCACCCGCTCCAGCACCTCTGGGGTCTCGCCGCACACGTCCACCGCCAGGTGGGTGTAGATACCCCGGGCGATGGGCTCCTCGCCGAGCAGCTCGTCGTAGAGCTCCATCTGGCCGCTGGCCGACATGATGGCCCCCGGGCCCAGGGCCGCACCGCCGCCGTAGGAGACGGTGGCCTCCAGCGGCGCCGGGATGATCCCGGCCGCGGCCGACGCCAGCCGGGGCTGCTCCCGCCCGCCAAAGGTGATGACTCGTTGGCCCAAGCTGACTCTCCCGGCTTAAGTGGGGCGATGATGATACCGGCAGTATATGAAGGCCGTCCCGGTGATTCAAGCTCGCCGGAGTAATTTTAGCAGTTGACGGCCGCCGGCTACATAGATAATAAGACCTGGCGGCCATAAGGCGGCGCTGGGCCCAAGCAGGACGGTCACCATGATGTTGCCTAAGTACATCTACCTCACCAAGGGCAAGGGGGTTCACCGGGAGCAGTTGGCCGCCTTTGAGCTGGCCCTGCGCGCCGCCGGCATCGCCGGGGCCAACCTGGTGCACGTCTCTTCCATCTTTCCGCCGGGCTGCAAGCTCATCTCGCGGGCCAAGGGTCAGGCTATGCTGGTGCCGGGGCAGATACTTTTCTGCGTGTTGGCCCGCAACGAGACCAACGAGCCCAACCGGCTCATCTCCAGCTCCATCGGGGTGGCCTTGCCCTCGGACAAGTCCTCGCACGGCTACCTGTCGGAGCACAAGGGTTTCGGCCAAAACGCCCGCACCGCCGGCGACTACGCCGAGGACCTGGCCGCCGAGATGCTGGCCACCACCCTGGGCATCGACTTTGACGTGGACCAGAGCTGGGACGAGAAGCGCCAGGTGTTTCGCATGTCCGGCAAGATCGTGCGCACCCAGGAGATAACCCAGACCGCCACCGGACCCAAGGACGGCCGCTGGGTGGCCACCGTGGCCGCCGCGGTGATGATCACCCACTAGACGCCGCCGGGGCCGCCGGCCTTCATCTCAAGCCAGGAAATATCCCAGGATATAGCGCAGGGCGGTGCCCACCAGGATGACGATGAGCATCAGCTTGATCCAGCGCGCCGGCACCAGGCGCTGCAGCCGGGCCCCGCAGTACATGCCGGCCAGCCCGCCCAGGCCGAAGAGCGCGCCCAGGAACCAGTCCGGGGCCACCGACAGGCCGCTGCCGGCGTAGTAGGGCGCGATGATCTGGTAGAAGGCCACCCCGGCGATGGAGGTGACAAAGGTGCCCATCAGGGCCGCACCGGCCACGGTGTAGATGGGCAGGCCGAAGACGCTGACGAAAAAGGGGGCCACGATGGCCCCGCCGCCGATGCCGTAGACCCCGCCCACCACGCCCACCGCCAGGGCCATGGCGAAGATGCCCGGGGTGGAGGCCTGGTAGCGGCGGCCCTGGAACTTGAAAGACAGCCGGGTGAGGCTCATGCGGCTGTCGGTGACCACGAACTCACCGGCGACCGGGGCGGCAGCGGCCTTTTTTTTCATCTCGGCGATCATGCGCAGGCCGATGTAGAGCAGCACGCAGCCGACAAAGACCTTGAAGGGACCCGGGTCGGGCAGGTAGTGGATGCGTATGAAGGCCCCGGCCACCACCCCGGGCAGGGTGCCGGCCACCACCACCCACATGAGGGACCAGACCATGCGCCCCTCGCGGAAGTAGCGGTAAACCCCGCTGGGAATGGCCACCACGTTGTAGACCAGGTTGGTGGGGCTCACCGCCGGGGTGGTGAAGCCCAGGACGCTCATCTGGAAAGGCAGCAGCAAAAAGGCTCCGGAGACCCCGCCCATGGAGGTGAAGAACGAGACCACGAAGGCCACTAGGGGAGGCAGCCACCAATAAGTATGGACGCCGGAGATTGCAAACTCGATCATAGTCACGGCCCCAGTAGAGAGAGGCTGGATTATAGCACCGCCGGCCGGGCCGACACCACCGTTGATATGCCGGCGTTGCGCCGGGGTGCCGCGGCCGCGCGGCATTTGCCAGGCCAGCGGCGGTTGTTATAAGTTATGGATTATCACGGCCGGCCCCACGCCGACGCCGCCGGCCCCCCAGAGTCCAAGGAGCGAGCCATGGCCCCTCCCCTGATAGTTAGAGCCCTGCGGCTGCCTTTTTTAACCGGGTCCATCATGCCGGTGGCCGTGGTGGCCACCTGGGCCAGCCTGGGGCGCCAGTTGTCCTGGCCCCTGGTGCTGCTCACCTTTTTGGGGGTGGGCTTTTTGCACCTGGGCGGCAACACCATCAACGACTACTACGACGCCGCCGGCAGCGACGCGGTGAACCGGCGCACCACGCCCTTTTCCGGGGGCAGCCGGGTGATCCAGGAAGGCGGCCTGAGCCGGGGCGTCATGCTGGCCATGTCCCTGGCCTCCTTTGGCCTGGCCCTGCTCTGCGGCCTGGCCCTGGCCTGGCTGGGACGCCCCTGGGTGCTGGCGGTGGGCGTGGCCGGTCTGGCCGGCGCCTGGTTCTATTCCGGTGGACCGGTGGCCTTCATGAGCCGTTCCCTGGGCGAGGTGGTGCTGTTCCTGGTCTTCGGCCCCATCCTCACCTGGGGGGCCGGCTATGTCTTCACCGGCACCTGGGACTGGCGTCCTTTTGTGCTGGGCCTGCCCACCGGCTGGGTCATCCTGGCCGTGCTGTGGATCAACCAGTTTCCCGACAGCCAGGCCGACCGCAGCGCCGGCAAGATCAACTGGGTGGTGCGTCTGGGCACGGCCAAGGCCCGCTGGGTCTACGCTCTCCTGATGCTGCTGCCCTACCCCACCCTGGCCCTGATGGTCCACCTGGGCGGCTTCACCCCCTGGCTCTACCTGGGATGGCTCACCCTGCCCCTGGCCGTCCGGGCCATCGCCATCTGCTGGCGGCACCACGCCGAACACGCCGCGCTGATCCCCGGCCAGGCCCAGACCATCATGACCCACCTGGGGCTGGCGTTGTGCATGGTGGCCGGCCTGCTGGTGCGCTACCTCACGGCCGGCGGCGCCTGAGTCCGCCGTGGCCGGAGTCTTTCACCTGCTGGAGCGCCTGGCCCGTCAGCGCGACCAGGGCCGGGCGGTGACCGCGGACCAAGCGGCCCGCCTGGGGGCCGCACTATGGCCCCGGGCCGCGGAGTTGGACCAGGCCGTGGCCGCCCTAGCCGATCCCTGTCTGGCCCTGGGCATGCTGCGCCGGGTGCTGGTGGAGGGTTTCCGCGGCAACCCCGGCAACCGCCGACCCCGTGACCGCGACGACCCCCGCCTGGCCCGGGACCTCCTGGACTTCCTGCGCCTGTTTGGCCGCATCCGGCGCGACCTGCCGGCCTACGTGGACCTGCCGCCGGAGGGGGTGGCCGCCGCCTCGCTGCACGGCGACGGCGATTGGTGCGACCTCTGCGGCCAGTGCTGTGTGCTCGGCGGCACGGTGCCCACCAGCCCGGCCGGGGTGGACTACCCGGCCTACTGGTACCACGCCATCGCCGGCCAGAGCCTCTATCCCCAGCCCTTTTGTCCCTTCCTGTTTCAGACCAACGACGCGCCCCTTTTCTTTTGCAGCATCCACGCCATCAAGCCCCTGGCCTGCGCTCGTTTTGACCGCGCCGACTGCCGGCGAGGGGCGCCCTTTCGCGGGCCGGCGGAACACTGACCTGATTGTGTCTTGTGCTTTTAGGGGGTTACGTTGACCCCCCGGCCGCGATGGTGGTATGCTTTTCCACAATCGGTGCCATGTATTGTCCCTGGCCGGCCTGTGCCGCAGAGGGATAGGGGGTGGTGTGACCGCAACGGTATATAAAGGACATAAAGACAACCCGACCCGGCTAATGTCTCTGCGCCAAGCCCAGGTTTTTCGCGCCATCGGCTGGGCCCTGGTGTTGCTGTTGGTGCTGCTGGGCAAACGCCTGGGCGTAGTGCACCTGGCCGGGCCGGGGTACCTGGCCGGGTTCGCGGCCCTGGCCAGTTGCCTGCTCCTCTGGTTGGTCGCGCCCCATTGCCCCCGCTGGGTCTGCCTGTCGTTCTGGCTGGTGCTAGACACCATGACCGTCACCATCCTGGTGGGCGCCACCGGCTTTCACCAAAGTCCGTTCATCATCTGGCTCTTGGCCCCGGTGACCATGGCGGTGCTGGAAAACGTCACCGGCCTGGTGTGGCTCACCGCCGGGCTGGGGCTCACCTGCTTCCTGGGCCTGGAGGCCTGGGGACAATCGGTGGGCCTGGTAAAGGTTCCCTGGGAGGAGGTCTTTTGGCGGGGGGCCAACCTGTTCCTGTTGGGCGCGGCCGGCCTGGACCTGGCCGGCGGTTGGCTGCGCCGGGTAACCGGCCTGGGCGCGGAACGGGAACGCTACCAGGTGCTGTTGGAGGGGGTGAGCGACGGGTATTACGAGTGCGATCTTTCCGGCCGCCTCACCTTTTGCAACACCCCCTTTGCTAAGATACTCGGCCGCAGCCACATCAACCAGGTCATCGGGTACCACAGCCGCGGCCTGGTGGACACCGACCAGTGGCACACGGTACGCGACACCTTCAACCGCTGCCGGCAAACCGGCCAGCCCATCGACAACGTGACCCTGTGCATCACCCAGCCCGACGGGCAGACGCGACACCTGGAGATGTCGGTATCGCTGATGCGCGACCGCAAGGGACGGCCCACCGGGTTCCGGGGCACCGCCCGCGATGTTACCGAGCGGGTGCGCACCGCCCGGGCCCTGGCCGCCAGCGAGGCCCGCCACCGCACCTTGTTCGAGTTATCCTCCGAGGGCATCATGCTACTGGAGCCCGACGGCCGCATAATCGACAGCAACCATCGCCTGTCCGAGATGTTGGGCCTGGACCGCCAAGAGATCAACGGGCGCTACCCCTGGGACTTCTCACCCCCCACCCAGGCCGGCGGGGCCTATTCCAAGAAGGCTTCCCTGGAGATGATCGGGCGGGCGCTCACCGGCGAGCCGCAGCTTTTCGAGTGGACCCACACCTACGCCGACGGCACCCCCATCGCCAGCGAGGTGGCCCTCAAGGCCCTGGAGCTGGAAGAGGGGCGTACCGTGCTATTCGCCTCGGTGCGCGATCTCAGCGAGCGCCAGGCCATCGTGGCCGCCCTTTCCCGCTCGCGGGCGCGCTACCGCGAGCTATACGAGACCGCCAGCCACGACGAAAAGGTGATGCGCGGCCTCCTGGCCGCCACCGGCGATCCCCTGGTCATCATGGACTCGGGCAACCATTGTCTCTTTGTCAACCAGGCCTTCAGCAAGCTCTTCGGTTGGAGCAGCCAGGAAGTCTTGGGGACCGAGATCGACTTCATTCCCGAAACGGAAAAAGAAAACACCCAAGCCTGTATCAAGACCCTCTACGAGACCGGCCAGGTGGTGGACTTCGTCACCAGCCGGCTCACCAAGGACGGCCGTCTCATCCCGGTCTCCATCACCTGCTCGGCCATCCGGGACGATAACGGTGAGCCGGCCGAGGCCATTCTCATCCTGCGTGACATCAGTTTGCAAATCCAGAGCCAGCAGGCCATGCGCCGCCTTTACGAGGCCCAGAAAGAGCTGGCCCAGCGCGACCCCCTCACCGGGCTCCTGAACCACCGGCATATGCAAGCGGCCCTGGACCACGAGTTATCCGAGGCCACCCGCCAGGGCCATCCCCTGGCGGTGGTGATGATCGACCTGGATGGTTTCAAATCCCTCAACGACACCCACGGTCACCTGGTGGGCGACGAGGCCCTCAAGCTGGTGGGCCAGGTGCTGACCCGTAACTGCCGCGCCGGCGACCACGTGGCCCGCTGGGGCGGCGACGAGTTCATGCTCATCCTGCCCGGCAGCGACACCGACCAAGCCAAGGCGGTGTGCCGGCGCATCATCGACGATCTCAAGAAACAGACCCTACCCCAGGACAGCGGCCAACCCATCAAGGTGGGCGCCTCCTTCGGCCTGGCCCTGTTCCCCCTGGACGCAGCGGTAAAACAGCGTCTACTCTATCTGGCTGACCGGGCCATGTACCAGGCCAAGGAACAGCCGAAACAGTACAGCTTGATGCCGGCGCCCAACTCGGCCCTGGTCATGCAGCGCGAAAGAGGACTGCCGCTGTTGCGCGAGCTCACCGCCCAAGTGGAAAACCTGTTGCAGGGGGCCCGGCGGCGTTCACGCCTGGCCGCCGAGTACAGCGAGGCCCTGGCCCGGGCCCTGGGCCTGGCCGATGAGGACGCGGCCCAACTCAGCCAGGCGGCCGAGGTGCGCAACCTGGGCATGGTGGGTCTGCCCCGCCGGTGGCTGGCCCCCGGGGGCGAGCTGGAACGCACCCAGCGGATTATTTGGGAGCGCCATCCCATCTATGGCATGATCCTGGCGCGCCAACTATCCCGGCTGGGGGATACCGCCTTGCAAGCCATCGAGCACCATCGCCGGCGCTTCCAGGAAAACGGCGGCTCCGAGGGCTCAACGGAGAGCGCAATACCCCTACCCGGCCGCATCCTGGCGGTGAGCCTGGCCTTGGCCAACATCTTGGCCGACCAGGAGCTGCCCGGGCCGGAAGTGGCCCAGCGGATGCGCCGCCTGGCCGGAGTGCAGATCGATCCGGAGTTGACCGAGACTATGCTGGCCCAGTATATGGATCAAACAGACACCGGCCCAGGGCCGGACCATGGTTAGGAAGGCATTATGAGCAGGGGCGCTATGTTCGGCAAAAAATCACGGATGATTGCCTGGGTAACCATCGCCGGGTTGGCGGTGGTGCTGGCCGTGGGGTTGTCCGCCGGTTGCGGCTCCCGCCACCGGGGCTCCGTCCCGGAGGCCGGCGACCGCTATTGCCTGTGGCTGCTGTGGGTCAAAGACGACGCCCTGCTCAAGGAAGTGCAGAGCCGCCTGGCGGCCGGGCAGCACTTCGTGATGGTCTCGCGCGCGATAGTAGCCACCCACCCCGCCCGCGCCCGGCACCAGGCCAACTGCCTGGAGAGCGCCAAGATCGACCCGGCGGTGCTCAAGGTTATCAAGCGGCTCAGCCTGGGCCAGGTGAGCGCGCCGTTCAAGCTGGGTGGCGGCACCGCCCTGGTGATGCGCACCACCGATAAGTACCGCAAACGCGGCCACCGGCTCTTTCGCCGGCGCGAGTACCAGGCCGCCGAGCGGGCCTTTGCCAATGACCTGAGGCTACACCCCGGATCCAGCTCTTCCTGGCACTACATGGGCCGCAGCCGAGCGGCGCGGGGAGACATGCCCGGCGCGGTGAAGGCCCTGGAGCAAGCGCAACGCTACAACCCCAAGAACCCGGCCACCTACTATTATTTAGGTATGGCCTTGCAAGAGCTGGGACGCGACGCCGAGGCCATGCGCCAGTTCCGCAAGGCCCAAAGGCTCGCCCCCAAGAACCCAGCCTTGATGAGCCACCTGGCCATGATGCTGGCGGCCAGCAAAAAAGACCTGGCCCTGGCTGAAAAGTTGGCTCGCCGGGCGGTTAAGCTGGCCCCCAGGCGGGGCGTCTCCTGGAGTGCCCTGGGCCAGGTGCTCAAGGCGCGCGGCAAAAAGACCGAGGCGGTGGTGGCCTTCCACCGCGCCCTGTCCCTGGAGCCCAAGGACGCCACCTCCGGCCGGGCCCTGCTGCAATCCATGATGGAGCTCAAGCCCAACCAGGTCGACCGGCTACGCGCCGGGGTCCGGGCCTCCCCACCGGCCGCGGCCAGGCCGGTCCGTAAAAAACCGGCCCGGCGGCGCAAGCCGGCCAAGCCCCGCGCCCGCACCATGGCGGTGGTCAAGCCGGCGGTTGCCACCACCACCACTACTACCACCACCACTACCACCGCCCCGACCACGGTGACCACCGAGACCACCACCACCACCGAGGCACCGACTACGACCACCGAAGCGCCCACCACCACCGAGGCGACTACCACTACCACTGAACCACCGACCACCACCACCGAGACGACTACTACCACCACCATGCCGCTGCCTCCCACCACCGAGGCCCGGCCGTCCGCGGTGACGATGACCCCGTCGCGCAAGGGCTCTCCCACCACCGGGCCGGTGGTGCACGGCACCATCCCCCCGCCGCCGCCCCTGGATACCGGCGGCGCCGAGACGGCGCCCACCACCAGCAGCAGCACCACCGAGGCCCCGACCACCACCACCGAGACCACCACCACTACCGAGGTCCCGACCACCACCTCCAGCACCACCACCACCCGGCCACCCCGGGCCAAGACCCCGGCCAAGGCCGTCCGGGCCGCCGCCGGGCCGGTGCGCTACTACATCCAGGTGTCCACCAACCGCAAGGAGTCCCTGGCCCTGCGGGGAGCCCGCTTGTGGCGCAAACGGGGCTATCGTTCCCGGGTGGAGATATGGGTCTCGCCCAAGGGTGACCAGTGGTACCGCTTGCTGGTGGGCCCCTTCAAGACCCGGTCCCAGGCTCGCAGGGCCGTCCGGCTCATGAAGAAAAAGAAATGGGTTCCCTTTGTGCGCATTCTCAAACGCGCCACCGAATGATGCCCCCCCGGGGCCGGCCCCAGGGTTTGCCCCGGACTTTAAAAGACGATAGGACTAGTCCAGGTTCGGCGCCCGCACGCTGACAGGAGAATGTCCCCATGGATTCCTACCCCTCCCTTTTTGAGCCAATCACCCTCAACCGGCTGGAGCTGAAAAACCGCATCGTCATGCCGGCCATGCACCTCAACTACACCCCTGGCGGCAAGGTGAACGACCGGTTGGTGGAGTTCTACCGCGCCCGCGCCGCCGGCGGGGCCGGGCTCATTATCGTGGGCGGCTGCGGCATCGACCAGTGGGCCGGCGGCCCCATCCTCATCTCTATCCAGGACGACAGCGACATCCCCGGCCTCACCCGCCTGGCCCAGGCGGTCCACCAGCAAGGAGCGGCCGTCGGGGCCCAACTCTACATGGCCGGGGCCTACAGCCACAGCATCCTCATCGGACAGCAGGCCATCAGCTCCTCGCCGCACGTCTCGGGATTCACCCGCGAGGAGGCCCGGGCCATGACCCTGGAGGAGATCGCACAGGTACAGGAGGACTTCGCCGCCGCCGCCGCCCGGGCCCAGGAAGCGGGCATGGACATGGTGGAGATTCTAGGCTCGGCCGGCTACCTCATCTGCCAGTTCCTCTCGCCCAAGATCAACCAGCGCACCGACCGCTACGGCGGCTCCCTGGAAAACCGCATGCGCTTCGGCCTGGAGGTGATCCACAAGGTACGCGATAGGGTGGGCCCGGACTTCTGCGTGGGCATCCGCCTGGCCGGCAACGACTTTGTGCCCGGCAGCCACACCAATACCGAGTCACAGATTTTCGCCGCCGCCTGCGCCGAGGCCGGGGTGGACATGATCAACGTCACCGGCGGTTGGCACGAGACCCGGGTGCCCCAGATAACCACCGAGCTGCCCACCGGCGGTTTCGCCTACCTGGCCCGGGGCATCAAAAACGCGGTCCCGGTGCCGGTGGCTGCTTCCAACCGCATCAACCACCCCGACCTGGCCGAGGCCATCTTGGCCCGGGGCGACGCCGACCTCATCTGCCTGGGGCGGCCCCTGCTGGCCGATCCCAACCTGCCGCGCAAGGCGGCCGAGGGCAAGAGCCATCTCATCCGCCGCTGCGTGGCCTGCAACCAGGGCTGCTTCGACCGCATCCCCCTGCTGCAGCCGGTGGGCTGCCTGGTCAATCCCCGGGCCGGCCTGGAGTACCAGCCCGAGCCGGGCCCGGCCGAGACACCCAAGCGGGTGCTGGTCATCGGCGGCGGGGTGGCCGGCTGCGAAGCGGCCCTGCGCGCCGCGCGCCGCGGCCACCGGGTGGTGCTGCTGGAGGCCGGCGACCGCCTGGGCGGCCAGGCCACCTGGTACCCGGTACCCACCGAGCGGCCGGATATGGCCTGCATCCCGGAGTACTACGAGGCCGCCCTGGCCGAACAGGAGATCGACGTACGCCTGGGCGTCGCGGTGGACGCCGAGCTGGCCGCGGCCCTGGAGCCCGACGCCGTGATCCTGGCCACCGGCGCCCTGCCGGCCACCCCGGCCATCGAGGGGGTGGAGGCCGACCACGTGCTCAGCGCCTGGGACGTGCTGCAGGGCAAGGTGATTCCCCACGGACCGAACGTGGTGGTCATCGGCGGCGGGGCGGTGGGCCTGGAGACGGCCTTGTTCGTGGCCCGCCAGGGAGCCCTCACCCCCGAGCAGGTGTATTTTCTCACCCTGTTCAAGGCCGAGGACCCCGAGACCATCGCCCGGCTGGCCACCGAGGGTTCCCAGAAGGTAACCGTGCTGGAGATGCTGCCCAAGGTGGGCGCTGACATCGGCAAGTCCACCAAGTGGATCGTCTACTCCAAGCTCAAGCTATTCGGGGTCCAGTTGCGCACCAAGGTTACGGTCAAGTCCATCGCGCCGGGCAAGGTGCTCATCAGCCAGGACGACCAGGACCAGGAAGTGGCCGCCGACAGCGTGATCATCGCCACCGGTATCGTTCCCCAGGACCAACTGGCCGACGAGTTGAAGGCCAAGGGCCTGGCGGTGACGGTGATCGGCGACGCCCGGGGGGCCGGGTCCCTGATCAAGAGCATAGCCCAAGGCTACCGGGCCGGAGTGGAACTTTAGCCGGAGGTCCCATGGACGTATTCATAACCGGCGGCAGCGGGTTCATCGGAGGCGCCTTGTGCCGGGCCCTGCGCGACGCCAACCGGTCGGTGGTGGTGCTCACCCGCACCACCGAGGCGGCCGGCCGGCTGCCCCGGGGAGTGGAGTTTTGCCTGGGCGACCCCAGCGAGTCGGGCCCCTGGCAGGCGGAGGCCGGCCAGGCCCGGGTGGTGATCAACCTGGCCGGGGCGTCGATCTTTGGCCGCTGGAGCGATAGCTACCAACAGGCCATCCGCGACAGCCGGGTGCGCACCACCCGGCACCTGGTGCAGGCCCTGGCCGATCATGCCGGCCAGGACCAGCGATTGCTGATCAGCGCCTCGGCGGTGGGATATTACGGCCTGCGCGGCGACCAGGACCTGGACGAGCGCTCGGCCCCCGGCGACGACTTCCTGGCCCGGGTGTGCCGCGACTGGGAGGCCGAGGCCATGGCCGCCGAGAGCCTGGGGGTGCGGGTGGTGTGCACCCGTTTCGGGATGGTGCTGGGCGCCGGCGGCGGGGCCCTGGCCAGGATGCTGCCGCTGTTTCGCAAGGGCCTCGGCGGTCGCCTGGGCCACGGACGCCAGTGGGTAAGCTGGATTCACCAAAAAGACCTGGTCACCGCCATGATGTTCCTCATGGCCCGCCCCCGGCTCAGCGGACCGGTGAACCTCACCGCCCCGCACCCGGTCACCAACCGGGAGTTGACCCGCGAGCTGGCCGCGGCCCTGGGCCGGCCGGCGTGGCTGCCGGTGCCCGGTTGGGCCATGCGTTGCGTATTGGGCGAGGTGGCCACGGTACTGCTGGGCGGGCAAAAGGTGCTGCCGGCCAAGCTATTGGAGGCTGGTTTCTCCTTCCACTTCCCCACCCTGGGCGTGGCCCTGGCCGACCTGCTGGGCGAGTCCCGGGGCCACGACGCTTGACTAGGAAGGCGCCAGCCTATAAACATCCAAGGATCGATGAGTTACCCGTATGTTTCTCTTTTGATAGGAGAGTTGAACTGTGAGCAGTAGCGGGCCCATGGTGTCGGTCAGTCCCGAGGGCGAAGAGTTCGCCCTGCCCACCGAACAGGACTTCAAGGAGGAAAAGCAGCGCCTGGCCGAGCTGGTGGCCGGGCAGCGGGCCCAGGGCCGCGAGATCGTGGTGGTCATGGGCGTGGGCTTCGTGGGCGCGGTGATGGCCGCGGTGGTGGCCGACAGCCCCGGCAAGTTCGTCATCGGCATGCAGCGCCCCAGCACCCGCAGCTATTGGAAGATACCCTACCTCAACCGGGGCCAGGCGCCGGTAAAGGCCGAGGACCCCGAGGTGGACGTACTCATCCAGCGCTGCGTCAAGGACAAGAAAAGCCTGGTGGCCTCTTTCTCCTACGAGGCCCTCACCCACGCCGACGTGGTGGTGGTGGACGTGCAGTGCGACTACTCCAAGGACGCCCTGGCCGACGTCACCCAGGGCACGGTGGAGATGAGCGCCCTGGAGGAGTCGCTCAAGATCATCGCCCGCTACATCCCGGCCCAGTGCCTGGTGCTCATCGAGACCACGGTGCCGCCGGGTACTACCGAGTACGTGGCCTACCCCATCATGAAAAAGATTTTCACCGGCCGCGGCATAGACAGCGAGCCCCTGCTGGCCCACAGCTTCGAACGGGTAATGCCCGGCCGGGAGTACGTGGCCTCCATCCGTGACTTCTGGCGGGTCTGCAGCGGAGTGAACCAACAGAGCCGGCAGCGGGTGGAAAAATTTTTAACCGAGGTGCTAAACACCGATCAGTTCCCGCTCACCGTGCTGGACCGGCCCATCGAGAGCGAGACCTGCAAGATCGTGGAGAACAGCTACCGGGCCACCATCCTGGCCTTCATGGATGAGTGGTCCATGTTCGCCGAGCGCAACGGGGTGGATATCACCAAGGTGATCCAAGCCATCAAGATGCGCCCCACCCACGACAACATCATGTTCCCCGGCCCGGGTATCGGCGGCTACTGCCTGCCCAAGGACGGCGGCCTGGGGGTCTGGGCCTATCACCACCTCATGGGGTTCCAGCAGCCGATCTTTAAGCTCACCCCCAAGGCCATCGACATCAACGACAACCGCTCGCTGCACGTGGCCGAGCTGGTGCGCGACGCCCTGCGCAACATGGGCCGCATCGTGGCCGCCAGCGAGGTGGTGGTGCTGGGAGCCAGCTACCGCGAGGACGTGGGCGACACCCGCTACTCCGGCAGCGAGCTGGTGGTGCGCAAGCTGGCCGAGATGGGGGCCACCCTGCGGGTGCACGACCCCTACGTGCTGCGCTGGTGGGAGTTTGCCAAGCAAGACACCTATCCCGCCCCAGGCCGCAGCCGGGCCCGCTTCTTCCGCAACCAGGAGGAGCTCAAACACCTGCAGGTGTCCCAGGACCTGGGCGCGGTGCTGGGGGGCGCCGACGCCCTGGTGCTGGCCGTGCGCCACCGCGATTACCTGGACCTGGACCCCGACTGGGTGGTGGGACAATGCGGTGGACCGGTGGCCGTGGTGGACTGTTTCGCCATCCTCGACGACCAGCGCATCCGGCGCTACCTGGAGCTGGGCTGTGAAGTCAAGGGCATGGGACGCGGCCACATCCAGCGCATCAAGGAAGAAGTCCGGGCCGGTTGAACATGGGCGCGGCGGCCTGGCTGGGGATCGACCTGGGCGGCACCAACTGCCGCCTGGCGCTCATCGACGCCCGCGGCCGGGTGCGGGCCCGCCGGGTGATGAGCACCCGGGCCGCCCAGGGCCCCGACGCGGTCCTGGGCCGCCTGGGCTCGGCCGCCCGCGAGTTGATCGCCGAGGCCCAAGAGCGGCAACTCGGCGCCAGGGGCATCGGCGTGGCCTGCGCCGGGGTGATCGACCCCCGGCGCGGGGTGGTGGTCTACTCCCCCAACCTGCCGGGCTGGCGTGATATCGCCATGGTCAAGCGGCTCACCGTGGCCACCGGCCTGCCGGTGGTCCTGGGCAACGACGCCGACCTTTACGCCTGGGGCGAGTACCGCTTCGGGGCCGGCCGCGGCCGGCGGGACCTGATGTGCTTCACCCTGGGTACCGGGGTGGGCGGTGGGCTCATCGTCGGCGGCCGCTTGGTGTCCGGCCCCCTGGGCACCGGCGGCGAGGTGGGCCACGTCATGGTGGAGCCCCAGGGCCGCCGCTGCGGCTGCGGGGCCCAGGGCTGCCTGGAGGCCTACAGCTCGGCCACCGGGTTAAAGGGCATGCTGCAAGAGGCCCTGCAGGCCGGCCGAACCAGCCGGCTGGAGCCCGACGACGACGTCAAAGCCATGGCCGCCGCCGCCCGCGACGGCGACGAGTTGGCCCGGGAGTTGTTCCACCGCGCCGGCCGCGCCCTGGGCCGGGCCATGGTGGCGGTGGCCATGATCACCGGGGTGGGACTCATGATCATGGGCGGCGGGGTGGCGGCCGCCTGGGGACTGATGGAAGCGGCCGCCCAACAAGAAATCAAGCAGCGCCTGCACATCATCGACCCGGGCAGGCTGCGCGTCAAACTAGGAGAACTGGGGGACCTGGCCGCCACCATGGGGGCGGCGGCCCTGGCCAAGGAGGCCGGCGTTTCCCCTGGCTAGCAATGCGACCCGTTGGCAAAGGTGAACTTACATGGCCAAGGTGGACCGAAAAAAACTTCTGAAAAAACCCGACGAATTCTTAACTCTCAGCGACAAGGCCATCCAGTGGGCCCGCGCCAACATGCGTACCCTCATCATCGTGGTCTCGGCCCTGGTGCTGGCCGTGGTCTGCGCCCTGGGCATCCAGGCCTATCTCAGGTACCGCACGGCCCAGGGAGCCAATGCCCTGGCCCAGGTATTCCCCATGTATCAACGGGCCGTGTTGGGTCAGGCCAGTAAACAAGAGATGGCCGGCGCGATGCAAGGCCTGGCCCAGGTGGTCGAAAAATACGGGGCCACGCCCTCGGGCATGCAGGCCCGCCTGGCCCTGGCCGGACTGCAATACTCCACCGGCCAGTACGCCGAGGCCGAGTTAAACTTCGCGGAGCTGGCCGAAGACCCCGGCACCCCCGCCCAACTGCTCCCCCTGGCCCTGCGCGGGCTCGGCCAGAGCCTGGCGGCCCAAAAGAAATACCCCCAAGCGGCCCAGGCCATACGCCGCGCCATCGAGGCGGCCGGTCCCCAGACCGCCATACTGCTCAAGCTGGACCTGGGGCTGGTGCTCGAGGCCGCCGGCGATAAGAAAGCGGCCATCGCCACCTACCGCGAACTGCTCAAGGCCTCGCCCGACGGCGCGGCCGCCAAGGAGGCCACCAACCGCCTGGTGGCCATGGGCATCGACCCCCACCGTGAGCCACGGTAGGCATAGGGGCCGTGCCGCAGGCTAAAGGGCCAACGTCGGCCTTCGATTGCCACCGACCACCCAGGTTCAACGTTACAGCGCCGTGAGCCACGGTAGCCATAGGGGCCGTACCGCAGGCTAAAGAACCAACGCCGACCATGCCGGCGCCACGCCAGCCGGGTTATCGCCCCAGCTTGCGCACCAGCCGCTCGGCGCAAAAGTTGGTCGCCTCGGCCAGGCAGGGATGGATGTAGGGCACATCGGCGATGGCCCCGGGCCCGGCCCCCAGGCGCATGGCCACGGCCACGTCATGGATCATCAGGCTGGCCTCGGGCGCCACCAGCTCGGCCCCCACCAAGCGGCCGTCGTCCACCGCCGCCCGCATGGTGATAAAGCCCCGTATGGGCTCGGGGTAGGTGCGCGCCACCCCCATGGAACCGAGGTTGAACTCGGCCTCCACGCACGCTATGCCCGCGGCGGCCGCCTCGGCCGCGTTGAGCCCCACCCGGGCGAACTGGGGATCGGTGAACACGGCGCGCGGCACCACCGCGTCGTCCACCTCGCGCATCTGGGCATGGGTGGCGTTGTAGCCCGCGGTCTTGCCCTGCACGATGGCCAGGTTGACGATCATGCTCACCCCGGTGACATCGCCGCCGGCGAAGATGTGCTCCGCGCTGGTCTGCATGTAGCGGTTCACCCGCACCGCGCCGCGCTCGGTGGCCACCCCGGCCGCCTCCAGGTTCAACCCCTGGCTGTGGGGCCGCCGTCCCAGGGCCACCAGTATCTCCTCGGCGCTAACACTCACCTCCGCGCCCGCGTGCTCCAGCACCACCTGCTTGGCCCCGCCCTCGGAGACCACCCGGATGAGCTTGGTGCCGGTGAGCACCCGTAGGCCTTCTTCGGCCAGGGCCTCGGCGATCAACTGGCCCACCCGCGGGTCTTCCTTGCTCAGCACGTGGTCGCTGCGTTGCACCAGGGTGGTTTGCACCCCCATGCGCACCGCGTATTGGGCCAGCTCCAGGGCGATGGCCCCGCCGCCGAGCACCACCAGGGACCCGGGCAGAGACCCCAGGTCCAGGAAATCGCCGCTGGTGATGAACCCGGTCTCGGCCAGGCCCTCCACCGGCGGGATGATCTCGTTGCTGCCGGTGGCCACCATGAACTTGTCGGCCGTGATCCGCCGGCCGTCGACCTCCACCGCGTGGGGGTCCACAAAGGCGGCGCGCCCCATGATCACCTCGAGACCCTTTTGCTGCTTGGCCGCCACCGCCCGCTCGCGGCTGCCGGCCAGGTAGCCCACCACCTCGCGCTTGCGGGCCAACACCTCGGCGTGTCCAGCCGGGTTAGCCCGACCGGCAGCCCGGCGCTGGGCCGCCTCGTGCAGCAGGGTCTTGGAAGGCATGCACCCGGCCAGAATGCACAGCCCGCCCAGGCGCACCGCCTCCACCATACCCACCCGGGCCCCGGTCTTCATGGCCGTGGTGGCCGCGGTGAACCCCGCGCTGCCCCCGCCGCCAAGCACCAACAGGTCAAAGTCACGATCACTCATCTGAATCCTCCAGCTCCGAAGCCAGCTTGGCCCTTCCCCGCAGCCGGGCCAACTCCTGCAAGTCCACGATCTGGTCCGACTCGTCCACGATCTCCGAGCCCACCAGGCTCTCCAACACGTCCTCCAAGGTCACCACCCCCATGATCCCGCCGTACTCGTCGACCACCATGAACATGTGTTGGCCGCGGCGCAAAAAGGAGCTGAGCAGATTAAGGGCGTTGGCCGAGCCGGGAACGAAGTGCAAGGGCTTGGCCAGTTCGGACAAGCGGGTGTCACCGTGGTCCGGGTCCAGGGCGCGTTCCATCACCTCGTAGCGCAGCACATAGCCCACTACTTGGTCCAGACGGCCTTGGTATACCGGCACCCGGCTGAAGGGCCACCGGGCGGCCTCGCGCCCCACCTGGCCCACCGTGAGCCGGCCGTCCACCGCCAGCAAGACCGTGCGCGGGGTCATGATGTCAGCGGCCCGAACCTCCTCCAGGTTGATGATGTTGCGAATGAGCCGATGCTCCATCTCGCTGATCTCGCCGCCCTGCTCGCCCAGTTGGACCGCGGCCAGAATCTCGTCTTCGCTCACTCGGCCGCCGGGACCCTGACGCCCGGTGATGAGACGGGTCACCGCCCGGGTGAGGACAATCAGGGGATAGAGCAACCACACCATGGCCTGTAGGGGATACACGGTGCCCCGCCACAGCGCGCGCCAATACACCGCCCCCACCGTCTTGGGTATGATCTCGGAAAAAAGCAGGATGGCCAGGGTGAAGGCCAGGGAAAATATCCACAGCGAACCGGCCCCCCACACCTGGCCGGCGGCCCAACCGGCCACCGCCGCACCGGCGGTGTTGGCCACCGTGTTGAGGATCAAGATGGCCGACAGGGGGCCGTCCACGTCGGCCTTGAGCCGCTGCATCATCACCGCCATGCGGTCGCCTTGCTGGAGTCCGGCCTGCAAGGTTATGCGCCGCGTGGAATACAGCACCGATTCCAAAAGCGAACAACCCGCCGAGATTAAAACGGCCAGCGTCACCACCCCTGCCAAAATCAGGACCATGTTCTGTCTCCCGATTAAAAAAACGCCCAGGTACCTGGATTAGCATACCATGTCACCCGCCCGGCAAGAAGCGAACGCGAGTTTTCCATAATTCCGATAACTTATATAGGTGTAATGGCCTTAGTCATCATTTGTTAAAATAATCACAAAACCGCTTGCGTGTTTGCACAAATAGAGTTATCAATTTACCCGTGCAAAAATCGAGGGGGAGGGAGTTTGGCCCCTAACCCCTGGAAACTTTGAATATTTTCCTAGTAGGGCCCTGGGTGTTCGACCTTGGCGGCGCCACGGCCTGTTTTCGGGGCCGGCGGCCACGGCCGATACCGACAAACGCGGCCTCAAGGGAAGGATTACTGATGGGCTTCGCAGACACCCTAGGTAGCAAGGACTTTATCCTCATCGCCGAGATGGAGACCCCCAAGGGGGTGGACCTCTCCGGCTTCGTGGCCAACGCCAACCACATCAAGGGGCGGGTGGACGCGGTCTTGGTCCCGGACTTGAGCCACGCGGTAATGCGTCTTTCGGCCCTGGGCGGGGCGGTGACGCTCAAGCAGCAGGGGCTCGATCCCATCGTGCAGTTCTCCTGCCGCGACCGCAACCGCCTGGCCCTGCAAGGTGACCTCCTGGCCGCCCACGTGCTGGGTGTGGCCAACGTCATGGCCGTGGCCGGTGAGCCCATCGAGATGGGCGACCACCTGGAGGCCAAGGCGGTGGGCGATCTCACGCCGGCCCAATTCCTGGAGGCGGCCCAGAGCCTGGGCCAGGGCAAGGACCTGGCCGGCATGGAACTCAAGGGCGCGCCCAAGTTCTGCGCCGGGGCGCGCATCGAGCCCTGGGCCGACCAGGCCGAGGCCCAGGTGCGCATCGGCGAGGCCAAGGCGGCGGTGGATAGCGGTGCGGCCTTCCTGGTGGCTCCGCCGGTATTTGCCCTGGACGACTTCGGGGCCTTCATGCAAAAGGCCGGTGATCTCGGAGCGCCGGTGATCGCCTCGGTGCTGCTGCTCAAGAGCGTGGGCATGGCCCGCTACATCAACCAGAACCTGCCGGGCATGAACATCAGGGAAGAGACCATCGCGCGCATCCGCCAGGCCAGCAACCGGCCCGACGAGTGCGTCAAGATCGCGGCCGAGACGGTCGACGGCTTGCGGCCGTTGTGCGGCGGCGCCCTGCTGGTTACCACCGGCTGGGAAAAGCGCCTGCCCGATATTCTCGATGCGCTTCAGAAGTAATTATGCGGCCCTTGAACTCTATTATTTAAGTGAGAATTCCCATGGCCGACAACCATAGCTCCCAGCCCGCCAACTCGGTGCTGGTCATCGGCGGCGGCATCGCCGGCATAAAGGCCTCCCTGGACCTGGCCGAGGCCGGCCGCCGGGTATACGTGATCGACAAAGCGCCGGCCTTGGGCGGCTTCGTTCCCCTGCTGGACCGGCAGTTCCCCACCAACGACTGCCAGATCTGCTACCTGCGGCCCGAATCGGTCCCCAGCGCCGAGGCCCTGGACATCCAGGTGCTGCCGCTGACCACCATCACCAAGCTCGCGGGCGAGCCCGGCGCCTTCACCGCCCTCTTGGAGACCACCCCGCGCTACATCGACATCACCCGTTGCAGCGCCTGCGGCGCCTGCCTGGAGGCCTGCGACGAGGGCGCGGTGATCTTCACCCCCGGCCTGGACCACCAGTCGCCCACCTGCATGCGCTATCCCCAGGCGGTGCCCACCGCCTTTTCCATCGACCGGGACAAGTGCACCGACTGCGGCAAGTGCCTGGAGGTCTGCGAGCCCGACGCCATCGTCCTGGACCAGGCGGTCCAGTCCACGTCCGTGGAGGTGGGATCGGTGATCCTGGCCACCGGGGCCGAGATGTTTGACGCCTCGGCCCTGGCCGAATCCTACGGCTACGGCGTGTTCGACGACGTGATCACCAGCCTGGAGCTGGAGCGCATTATGTCGCCGGCCGGTCCCAGCGCCGGCGAGTTCGTGCGCCCCAGCGACGGCAAGCGGCCCCAGCGCATCGGCTGGATCCAGTGCGCCGGCAGCCGCACCATGCAGGAGCCGGGCAACCCCTACTGCTCGTCGGTGTGCTGCATGTTCGCCATGAAGGAGGCGGTGTGGGCCACCGAGCACTTTGCCCAGGACCTGGAGGCCACCATATTCTTCATGGACATGCGGCCCATGGGCAAGGACTACGAGCAATATTACCAGCGGGTTAAGAGCCAGTCCGGAGTGCAGTTCATCCGCTGCCGCCCCCACACCGTGACCCGCGACGAGGCCACCGGCGACCTGCTGTTGTCCTACGTGGACGACGCCGGCCAGCAGACCGAGGCCCACCTGGACCTGGTGGTTTTGGCCACCGGCTTCTGCGCCCCGGCCGACGCCCCGGCCCTGGCCCAGGTGCTGGGGGTGGAGCTGGACCAATACCGCTTTGTGGCCAGCGATGATTTCCGGCCGGTGGCCACCAGCCGCCCGGGCGTCTACGCCTGCGGCATGGCCCTGGGCCCCCGCGACATCCCCGACTCCATCGTGCTGGGCTCGGCCGCCGCCTGCCTGGCCAGCGGGGACCTGGCCCGTCCCCGGGTGTTGGCCGCCGACGAGGACCTGCCGCCGGAGCGCGACACCAGCGGCCAGGAGCCCCGGGTGGGGATTTTCTTCGCCGACTGGGGACGCAACGTGCGCTCGGTGGTGGACCTGGACCAGGTGAGTGAGGCGGTGCGCTTTTTACCCTCGGTGGTCCACGTGGCCGAGTTGGAGCTGTCCGCGGGCAGCGGCGGCCTGGACAACCTGGTACGCGCCATCGGCGAGCACGAGTTGAACCGGGTGGTGGTGGCCGGCTACAGCCCCCGCACCCACGGCCGGCTCTTTGCCGAGACGGTGCGCCGGGCCGGGCTCAACCGGGCCATGGTGTCGTTGGCCAATATCCGCGACCAGGTGGCCCTGGTGCACGCCGACGACCCGGCCGCGGCCACGGCCAAGGCGGTGGACCTGATCAAGATCGCCCTGGGCGAGGTCCTGGCGGCCACGCCCATCGGCCAGCACCGCCGCCGCATCAACCACGACGCCCTGGTGGTGGGCGGCGGGGTGGCCGGCATGAGCGCCGCCCTGGCCCTGGCCGACCAGGGGCAGAAGGTATACCTGGTGGAGCGCGCCCCCCAACTGGGCGGCCTGGCCCGCAAGACCCAACGCACCCTGGACGGCCAGCCGGTGGCTCCCTTCCTGGACGACATGGTTCAGCGGGTTACCGACCATGAAGGCATCCAGGTGATCACCGACGCCCTGGTGGTGGAACACCGCGGCACGGTGGGCGCCTTCACCACCTCGGTGCAGTCCGGCCCGGGCATGTATTTCCAGGAGATCGAGCACGGAGTGACCATCCTGGCCGCCGGCGGCAAGGAGTACCGGCCCGATGAATTCTTCTACGGCCGGGACCCCCGGGTGATGACCCAACTGGAGCTGGGCGACCTACTGGCCGCCGGCGACGGCGCCGACGACAAGCTCGACACCGTGGTGATGATCCAGTGCGTGGGTTCGCGCAACCAGGCCAACCCGGCCTGCGGCCGCATCTGCTGCCGCAGCGCGGTGAAAAACGCCCTGTGGCTCAAGGAGCTGCGGCCCGACGCCCAGGTGATCGTGCTCTACCGCGACATGCGCATGCCCTACCGGGCCGAAGACCTCTACCGCCAGGCCCGCGAGCAAGGGGTGCTCTTTGTGCGCTACAGCCCCGACGATCCGCCCCAGGTGGCTTTAAACGGGGAACAGCTCACGGTCACCTTCACCGACAAGGTGCTGGATCGCCCCCTGCGGGTAGAGCCCAGCGCCCTGGTGCTCTCCACTCCGCAGGTGGTGGACGAGGAGGCCACCGAGGAGTTGGCCGAGATATTCCACCTGCAACAGGGCGAGGGTGGATTCCTGCTGGAGGAGCACGTCAAGGTCCGGCCGGTGGACACCCCGGCCCCGGGCATCTTCGCCGCCGGTTCCCTGCTGTCGCCCAAGTCCCTGGACGAGGCCCGCACCCAGGGCCTGGCCGCCGCCGGCCGGGCGCTCACCCTGCTGGCCCAGGAGAGCCTCAGCGTCAGCGGCTCGGTGGCCAAGGTCAAGGCCGAGCTCTGCGCCGCCTGCCTGGTGTGCGTGCGGGCCTGTCCGGTGGGGGTGCCCTTCATCAACGCCGACGGCTACAGCGAGATCGACCCGGACAAGTGTCTGGGCTGCGGAGTCTGCGCCGCCGAGTGTCCGGCCAAGGCCATCGAGCTGCAGGGCTTCAGCGACGACCAGATACTAGGCGGGGTGGAGGCCCTGCTGCAAGGAGTGCTCTCATGAGCCAATTCGAACCGATACTGGCGGCTTTCGCCTGTGAGTACTGCGCCTACACCGCCGCCGACATGGCCGGCGCCCTGCGGCTGAGCTATCCGCCCAACCTGCGGGTGATCCGGGTGCCCTGCACCGGCAAGGTGGACACCCTGCACCTGATGCGCGCCCTGCAGAGAGGGGCCGACGGGGTGCTGGTGGCCGGATGCCTGGAAGGCGATTGCCACTTTATCAATGGAAACCTTCGTGCTAAGAAGCGCGTGGAATACGTTGGGAGACTACTTGACGATATCGGCATCGGCGGCGGGCGGGTGTTGATGGTGCACATGGCCGCCGGCCAGGGCGCGAGGTTCGCCGAGCTGGCCGCCGAGTTCACCGAGCACATCCGGTCCCTGGGACCCAACCCCATCAAGCTAAAGACCGGCAAAGCCGCCTGAGGGAGACGATCATGATCACAGCTCAACGCAAGCCCATGCAGGAGATCATGAGCTACGTGGCCCCCTACGACAAAATCCTGTTGTTGGGGTGCAACGAATGCGTCACGGTCTGCTACGCCGGCGGACGCAAGGAAGTGGGCATACTGGCTTCCGCCCTGCAGATGGGCTCTTTGCAGCAAGGCAAGAAGCTCGAAGTGGTGGAGATGACCCTGGAGCGGCAGTGCGATCCCGAGTACGTGGAGGAGCTGGCCCGCACCATAGACCAATACGACGCGGTCTGCTCCATGGCCTGCGGCTGCGGGGTGCAGACGGTGGCCGGACGCTACCTGGACAAACCGGTATACCCCATGGTCAACACCACCTTCATGGGAGCCTCGGAGCGCCAGGGGGTCTGGGCCGAGCGCTGCCAGGGCTGCGGCGAGTGCGTGCTGGCCTACACCGGCGGCATCTGCCCGGTGGCCCGCTGCTCCAAGCGCATCTTCAACGGCCCCTGCGGCGGCTCCACCGGCGGCAAGTGCGAAATCGCCCCGGACGTGGACTGCGCCTGGCAGCTCATCTGGGACCGGCTCAAGGCCCTGGGCCGCACCGACCTCTACCAGCAGATCATGCCGGCCAAGGACTGGCGTAGCGCGCGCGACGGCGGCCCCCGCCGCATAGTGAGGGAGGACTTGATCTAATGAAGACCCAAAGTAACCTGGAAAAAGTCCTGGCGGCCGGCCATTTCGCGGTCACCGGCGAGGTGGGACCGCCGCGCGGCAGCAACCCCGAAGACGTGCGCCAAAAGGCCAAGCACCTGGTGGGCCTGGTGGACGCGGTGAACATCACCGACAACCAGACCGCCGTGGTGCGCATGTCCTCCTGGGCCGCCTCGCTCGTCGTCAAGGAGATGGGCCTGGAGCCCAACTACCAGATGGTCTGCCGCGACCGCAACCGCCTGGCCATGCAGTCCGACATCCTGGGGGCCCACGCCCTGGGCATCAACACCATGCTGTGCCTCTCCGGCGACCACCCCAAGTTCGGCGACCACCCCATGGCCGCCAACGTGCACGACATCGACTCCATGCAGCTCATCCAGATGGTGCGGGCCATGGTCGACGAGGGCAAGTTCCAGGGCGGGGCCGAGATCGACACCCCGCCCAAGATGTTCATCGGTGCGGCGGCCAACCCCTTTGGCGATCCCTTTGAGCTGCGGGTGATGCGCCTGGCCAAGAAAGTGGCGGCCGGGGCCGATTTCATCCAGACCCAGTGCATCTACAACATGGACAAGTTCCGCGACTACATGCACCAGGCCGTGGACATGGGGCTCACCGAAAAGGTGAAGGTCCTGGCCGGCATCACCCCGCTCAAGAGCGCCGGCATGGCCCGCTACATGGCCTCCAAGGTCCCGGGCATGGACGTGCCCGACGACATCGTGGCGCGCATCGCCGGCGCGCCCAAGGAAAAGCAGGCCGACGAGGGCATCAAGCTGCTGTGCGAACAGGTGCAGCAACTGCGCGAGATTCCCGGCGTGGCCGGGGTACACGTCATGGCCATCGAGTGGGAGCACAAGGTTCCCGAAATTTTAGAGCGGGCCGAGCTGCTGCCCCGGCCCCAGTTGTAAATACCGCCCAAAACAGCGGGCGCCGTGGACAACCCCGCTGCAAAGGAGACGATTATGGCCGACCCCAAGTATGTGCTGGTGGTGGACGATGATCCCGATCTGGTCGAGGCCGTGAGCATGAACCTGGAGGCCAAGGGCTTCGAGGTAGGCAAGGCCTACGACGGCCAGGAGGCCACCGAGAGCCTCGGCCGGCGCAAGCCCGACCTGGTGATCTTGGACGTCATGATGCCCCGCAAAAACGGCTATGAACTCTGCGCCGAGATCAAGGGCGACAGCGCCCTGCAAGACATACCGGTGATCCTGCTCACCGCGGTGGGCTCGGCGGTCAATTCCACCACCTACACCCACGCCGACGGCATGCAGGTGGAGGCTGACGACTACATCGCCAAGCCGGTGGACTTGGACAAGCTGGTATCCATCGTGGAAGAACTGATCAAGTAGGGTCGCCGACCGGCCCTCGTGAGCGCAGTGAATCCGCAGCCCACCATAGCCGGTCTGAAGTGCAGTCACGAGTTGTGCCTGTTGGAGACCACCCCCGACTGGGCCGCGACCCTGCCCGAGCTGCTGGCCGAACTGGCCCGCCGGCGCGTCAACCTTCCCTTGGTGCTGGACCTGCCGTGCAAGGCAGCCGCGGGCCGGGTGGCCCTGTGCCTGGAGCCCGCGGTGGCCGAGGAGGCCTGGGACCTGGCCCGGCGGGCGGCCGAGGCCCACGGCCTGGGCGCCCCGCGCCTCATCCGGCAGGTGGTCCTGGTGCAGTTCTTTCCCCTCTCGCAAGACTTGGGGCTGCCGGCGGCCGCCCTGGCCTCGCTGGCTCGCGCCGGGCTCACCCCCCTGGGGCTGGCCACCTCGCTTTCAGCCGTGGTGCTGGTGGTGCGCCAGGAGCACCTGGCCGCCACCCTCGACATCCTGGCCCGGGACTTTGACCTGCCCGAGGGACTCTCACCGCCGGAGGCCCGCATGGCCGTGGTGCAGAGCTCCCGCACCCGGGAGGAGGTCTGAGACGTGGAGACGGTGGCCATCTATTCCGAGCGGCCCATCAAGACCTACGGCCTCAAGGTGGAGCACGGACTGGTCCTGGTGACCGGCCAGGGCCGGCTGGCCGACCTGGTGGCCCTGCAAAGCAGCCTGGCCGGGGTGGACCCGCCGCCGAGGGTCATCCATACCAGCGCCTGGCCCGAGGATGATACCTGGAGCATCTCCCTGTGCCTGGCCCATGACCAACTACCCGCGCTGCTGGCGGTGCTGGAGCGGGCCGGGCTGGAGCTTAGCCGGGAACCGGTGCCGGTGGGTTTGATCCACTTGCAGGGTCCGCACTTCGGCGACCGCTACGGCATCGTCTCCCAGGCCCTGGAGGGGCTGCGGCAGGTCGCGGTGGCCCCCTTGGGATTGGGCGCCGTGGTGCATTCGCTGTTCATGCTCTTCGAACCGGCCCAGTGCCCCACCGCCCTGGAGGCCCTGGCCGAGTACTTCAGCTCACCGTGATCAAGGGATGACGGCCATGGCCCAGAAAACGCCATCTGCGCAAGACCCCCTGGAGCTGGAGGTCCACGCCCGGGTGTTCCAGGACCATCCCATCCCCACCCTGATCCTGGGGTGCGACATGGTGGTGCGCGCGGCCAACCAGGCCTTCCTGGCCCGCTACGCCGTGCCCTCGCAAAAGGTGGTGGGGCGGCGCTGCTACCAGGTGTTCCACCAGATCGACGAACCCTGCCCCCGCCAGCGTTGCCGCTTTCCCGAGGCCCTGGCCGGCCAAAGGGGACACTTCAACCTGCACGAGTACCAGGACCGCCACGGCCAAAGAATCGTGGAGGAGGTCCACATGGCCCCCCTCACCGGGCCGGACGGCGAGGTGCGGGCGGTGATCGAATCCATCCGGGACATCACCGAGACCAAGCGCCTGGAGAGCAGCCTCAAGGAGAGCAACGAGTTCCTTAACCGCCTGCTGGACTCCCTGGTGGGGGTGGTGGTGGCCGCCGATCTCAACGGCGACATCCTGTTTGTCAACCGCAGCGTGACCCGGGTGCTGGGTTACGAGGTGGACGAGCTGGTGGGGGAGAACCTGCGCATCCTGTCGCCCATCAGCCAACTGCGCGAGCTGCGCCAGGCCCTGGACCAACACGGCGGACAGGCCCTGGGCGTCCATACCTACGTGCATGACCGCCAGGGCAACAAGATTCCGGTGCGGGTCAACGCGGCCGACGTCAAGCGCGACGGCAAGCCGGTGGCCACGGTGGGTATCTTCACCGACCTGCGGGAAATCCAAAAGATGGAGGGCCGCCTGGCCCAGGCCCGCATGCAGGTGGTGCAGTCGGACAAGCTGGCCCGGCTGGGGCGCATGGCCGCCGGGGTGGCCCACGAGCTCAACAACCCGCTCACCGGCATAACCGTCTTTGCCGAGACCGCGGCCGAGAGTCTGCCGCCGGGCGACCCGGTACGCCAGGACCTGGAATGCATCATGGAGGACGCCGACCGCTGCCGGGACATCGTGCGGGGCCTGCTGGACTACAGCCGCCAAAGCGAAATCCGCATCGAGGACCTGGACCTCAACCGGGTGGTGGAAGACGCCTTCAAGCTCATCCGGGACGACTCGGTGTTCCTGCACGTGGAGGTGGCGCGCCACTACCACCCGGAGCCCCTCACCATCGAGGGCGACGAACAACTGCTGCGCCAGGTGTTCATCAACCTGCTTACCAACGCCCTGGACGCCATGGAGGGACGCGGCCGGCTCACGGTGCGCACCGGCCTGGACGACCACGGCCAGCGGTTCGTGGAGATCAGCGACACCGGCCCGGGTATCGCCGCCGAAAACATCGAGCGGGTCTTTGATCCTTTCTTTACCACCAAGGACATCGGCAAGGGCACCGGCCTGGGCCTCAGCGTGGTCTACGGCCTGGTCACCCGGCACGGCGGCCGAATCCGGGTCAAGGAAACCGGGCCCCAGGGCACCACCTTCCAGGTGACCCTGCCGGAGCACCTGCAGGGGACCCTGGCCGAGTTCGCCAGCAAGTACGAAATGAGCCGCACTCCGGAGGAGACCTAATGGAAGCGGACGATCTGCATATCTTGGTTGTGGACGACGAAGCCCGGGTGCGCCAGGCGGTGCGCCGGGTAATGGAGCCCGACGGGGCGCGCGTGAGCGAAGCGGTCAACGGCCGGGAGGGCCTGGCGGCCTTGCAGCAGGACGCGGCCGACCTGGTGCTGGTGGACCTGATGATGCCGGTGATGGACGGCATGGAGTTCTTGGAGCAGGCCCGCCGCCTGTACCCCCACCTGGCCGTGGTGGTCATCACCGGCTACGCCACCCTGGAAAAGGCGGTGGCGGCCATGAAGCAGGGGGCCGACGATTTCCTGGCCAAGCCGTTCAAGCCCAAGGAGCTGCGCCTGGTGGTGGAGCGCCTGGTGAAGCAGGTGCGCACCCTGCGCGACATGGCCATCGAAAAAAGCCGCACCCGCGCCCTGGTGGACGCCATGTCCAACGGGGTGATGGTTACCAACGCCGAGGGCCGGGTGGTGCTCACCAACCCCTCGTTGCGCCGGGCCTTCGGCCTGGTGGAAGACCAGGTGATCGACAAGCCGCTGGAGCAGGCCCTGCCCTGCCCCGAGGTGGTGGAGACCATGGGCCGGGTGCTGGCCCAGAGCGAGGGCGACTACCAGGCGGTCACCTGCCAGACCACCGGCGCGGTGGAAGGCGACGAGGTGTTCCTGCAGGTCACCTGCGTGCCCTTTGTGGATGGACGGGGCCTGCTGGTGGGGGCCCTGGCCGTGTTTGACGACGTCACCGCCTGGCGCCGGCTCGACGCTCTGAAGAACGAGTTCGTCTCCACCGTGGCCCACGAGATCGCCAGTCCCCTATCGGCGGTGCTGGGCCAGCTCCAGGTGCTGGGCCAGGAACTGCCCGGTCCCCTCAACCCCAAGCAGGCCCACCTGGTGGAGCGGGCCCGCGCCCGGGTCACCGGCATCATCAACCTGAGCAAGGACCTGTTGGACCTGGCCAAGATCGAGGCCGGGGCCCTGGGCGAACCCGAGGAAGTGGACTTAGCACCCTTGCTGGAAGAGGCGGTGGACCTGCTGGCCGAGCGCGCCCGCCAAAAAGACCAAACCCTGCGCCTGGAGGCCGAGGGCCCCCTACCCAAGGTAATGGGGGTGGCCCCGGAGCTCCTGGAGGTGCTGGTGAACCTGGTGAGCAACGCGGTGAAGTACACCCCCGACGGCGGCGAAATCACCGTCACCGCCCGGTCGCAAGACAACGCGGTGGTGATCCAGGTGAGCGACACCGGCCTGGGCCTGACGCCCGAGGAGGCGGCCAAGATTTTCGAGCGCTTCTACCGGGTGAAGAACCAGGACACCCGCCATATCGTGGGCACCGGCCTGGGCCTGGATATCGTCAAGCGGGTGGTAAACAAGCACGGCGGCCACATCGCGGTGGACAGCCAGCCGGGCCAAGGCAGCACCTTCACCGTCACCCTGCCCGCCCTGGGCCAGACCCCCACGCAGCACTAGCCGGCATAAAGATTAGATCGCTAAACACCCCGGGGCGCGGCCGTCGCAGGGGATCAGGACTCTCCCAGCTCGCGGCTGCGGTCGGTGGCCGCGGCCACCGCGTCCATCACCAGGCCGCGCAGCCCGCCGCGCTCCAGCACGTGCAAGCCGCTGATGGTGGTGCCGCCGGGCGAGGTGACCCGGTCCTTGAGGGTGGCCGGGTGCTCACCGCTTTCGATGGCCAGGCGGGCGGCGCCGGCCACAGTCTGCCGGGCCAGGGTGAGGGCGATGGCGCGGTCCAGCCCCTGGGCCACGCCGGCGTCGGCCAGGGCCTCGATGAACAAAAAGACATAGGCCGGCCCGGAGCCCGAGAGCCCGGTCACCGCGTCCAGGGCCTTTTCGGTGACCACCACCACCTGTCCCACCGCGCCGAAGATGTCGGTGGCCAAGGTCAGGTCGGCTTGCCCCACCCCTGCGCCGGGGGCCAGGGCGGTCACCCCCTGGCCGATGAGCGCCGGGGTGTTGGGCATGGCCCGCACCAGGGGCTGGTCGGGGTCAAAGGCCCCGGCCACCTTGGCCAGGGGCACCCCGGCGGCCAGGGTGATGACCAGGGAGCCGGGCTCCACCGCGCCGGCCGCCTGGCGGGCGCAGGCCGGGATGTCGGGGGGCTTCACCGCCAGGATGAGCACCGCCAGGTTGTCCAGTTCCCCGGCCGAGGCCACCACCGCCACGCCGGTCTCGGCGGCCAGGGCGGCGCGGCGCGCCTGGTCCTGCTCGGCCACCACCACCTGGTCGGCCCCGGCCAGCCCGGCGGCCAGCAAACCCTTAACCAAGGCGGAGCCCATGTTGCCGCCGCCCACCAAGCCGATACGCCCCTTGATCGCCATGTCACTTCTCCTCGATATCGTCTACCAGGTAACGCCGCGCCCTGTGATCGCCCACTACCTTCAGCACCCCGGCCCGGGTCAGTCCCCGCAGCATTTTGCGGGCCGTGGAGTCGGAGCAGCCCAGGTGCCGGCGCACGTCGCGGTTGACCACCTCGCCGCCTTGGGCCTGGGCCAGCAGCCGGGCCAGGTCGGCCACCCGGGCCCGCGGAATGTCCGGCAGGTCCTCAAGCCGCCGCTGGTAGGCCCCGGCCTTGGGAGCCGCGATCTGGGCCGGCAGGTCAGACACCTCTATCACCGGCCCCTCCGATAAAACCACCAGGCGCTGGATCACGTGCTGCAACTGCCGGATGTTGCCGGGCCAACGGTAGGCCAAGAGCGCCCGGCGCGCCCGGCGGCTCAAGCGGCGCTGGCTTCCCGTCTCCCGCCCGGCCCGCTCCAGGAAATAGTCGATGAGCGCCGGCAGGTCCTCTGGCCGCCGGCGAAGCGGCGGCAGGCGCAGCGGCACCACCCGGATGCGGTAGAGCAGGGCCTGGCTGAAGCGGCCCTGTTCGGCCTCCTTACGCAGGTCGCGGCTGCTGGCGCACACCAGGCGGAAGTCCACCGGCCGCCCCTGCCGGCCGCCCACCGGTGTCACCAGCCGGTCTTCCAAGACCCGCAGGAGTGTCACCTGGAGCTCGGGGGAGGCCTCGCCGATCTCGTCCAAAAACAGGGTGCCGCCGTGGGCCCGGCCCAGGTAGCCCTCCCGCGAGGCGGCCGCCCCGGTAAAGGCGCCCTTGACGTGGCCGAATAGCTCGCTCTCCAGCAGGTCCTGCGGCAGGGCCGCGCAGTTGAGAGCCACCAGGGGCCCCTCCCGTCGGGGCGAGAGCCGGTGCAGCCGCCGGGCCAGGAGCTCCTTGCCGGTGCCGCTCTCGCCCTCCAGCAGTACGCTGAGCTCGGTGGCCGCCACCCGGCGCAGGTCCTCCAGCACCCGGGCAAAGGCCGGCGAGCCGTTGGTCACGATGCCGTCGGCATCCTGGCCGGCCACCACCGCCGGGTCCACCCCCAGCCCCTGGCGGGCCAGGCGGGCCAGGGCCGGCAGGCGCACCAGGGCCGGCACCTCGGCCGCCAGGCGGGCGGCCACCGGGCGCGGCAGGTCCGGCCGCTGGTCCAGCAGCCGGCGGGTCACCCGGCCCATCTCGGCCTCCAGCTCGGCCAGGGAGATATCGTCCGCGGCCTCCTCCAGGCTCAGGGCGGCCTGGATCACCGCCTGGGCCAGTTGGTGCAGGGCCGGGTCGGCCGGAGTCGGCTCTGGCGCGTCCCGCGGCTCCCGGGCGCTGTCGCCCACCACGGGCCGCCGGGCGGCCACCGGGGTGCGGCCGGCCAAACGCCGGGCCAGGTAGCCAGCCTGTTCTGCGATCATGGCGGAGAGCCGGTCCATGCAACCTCCCTCGGGGCCTCTCATTAATACCCCACCGAACCTGGCCAGGCAAGGCTGGCGACGGCCGCCGCCTTGCCAGCCCTGTGGCCCAATGCTATAAAGATTGATCGGTTCCCACCAGGCCCGCCGGGCGCGGCCGCCGCGAGGTGCTTTAGGATATGCACAAGAAACGACTGACAAAACTTCGCTCCCTGCTGCTGCAAATGGAGCTGGACGCCCTGGTGGTCACCCTGCCGGCCAACCGGCGCTACCTAAGCGGCTTCACCCAGGCGGACGGGCAGTGGGGCGAGAGTGCCGGTTGGCTGCTCATAGCCCCTACCGCGGCGGTGCTGGTCACCGACAGCCGCTACCAGCTCAGCGCCGGCCAGCAGGCCCCCCTGTTCGAGCTGCGCCTGCACCGCCAGGGGCTGGCCAAGGAGACCGCCGCCCTGGCCGCCGAGTTGGGTATCAAGCGCCTGGCCATCGAGGCCGACGGCATGTTGGTGATGTGGCAACAGGCCCTGGCCCGGGAGCTGGACCAGGTGGAGCTAAAGCCCACCCGGGGGCTGGTGGGCTCCCTGCGCCTGCGCAAGGACTCCACCGAGGTGGCCGCCATCACCGCCAGCCTGGAGCTGATGGAAGGGGTGCTGGGTGATATGCTGGCCCAGGACCTGGCCGGACGCAGCGAGCGGGAGTTGGCCCTGGCCATCACCCGGGCGGTGGAGGACGCCGGGGCCGAGGGGACGGCCTTTGAGCCCATCGTGGCCGCCGGCCCCAACGCGGCTGAGCCCCACGCTCAGCCGGGCGGCCGCTCCCTGCAGCCCGGCCGCTGCGCCCTCTTTGACGTGGGCGCCAGGGTCGACGGCTATTGCAGCGACATCTCGCGCACCGTGGTGGTGGGCGGGCCGGGCCGGGCCGACGACACCTTCCGGCGGGTCTACCCGGTGGTGCGCCGGGCCATGGAAGAGGCCATCGCGGGCATCGAAGTGGGTATGACCGGGGCCGAGGCCGACGCCCTGGCCCGCCGGGTGATCGAGCGAGCCGGCTTTGGCGAAAACTTCGGCCACTCCCTGGGCCACGGGGTGGGGCTGGCCACCCACGAAGCGCCCTCGTTGTCCCCCGGCTCCAGCGACGTGCTGCTCCAGGGCATGGTCTTTACCATCGAGCCGGGTATCTACCTGCCGGGATGGGGCGGGGTCCGCCTGGAACAGATGGTCCTGCTGGAGGACCAGGGATGCCGGCTGCTCAATGGCTGGAATGACTTTTACCGGTTGGACTGAGCCCGACCGGGAAGGCCGGGACCAACGTGGCGGATGAGCGCCCCCCCGGCCGCGGCCAGGGCCCCCTGTACCGCGACCTGGACCAGTACCTGGCCTACCTGGCGGTGGAGCGCGGCCTGGCCGCCAACTCGCTGGAGGCCTACTCCCTGGACCTGGCCGACCTGGCGGCCTACCTGGAAGACAACGGGGTCACCGACTGGACCCAGGTGGACAGCCTGCACCTGGTGGGCTATCTCAGCCAGATGGGCCGACAGGGGCTAAGCCCCCGCTCCCGGGCCCGGCGGCTCTCGGCCGCCCGCGGCCTCACCCGCCACCTGGCCGCCGAGGGCAAACTCCCGCGCGATCCCCTGGCCAAGCTGAAGGGACCCCGCCTGGCCAAGGGCCTGCCCCGCTTCCTGAGCATCGCGGAGGTGGAGGCCCTGCTGGCCGCGCCCGACACCGGCAGCGACCTGGGCTGCCGCGACCGGGCCATGCTGGAGCTGATGTACGCCGCCGGCCTGCGGGTGAGCGAGACCACCGGGCTCAAGGTGGGCGACATCCAGGCCCAGGTGGGGCTGCTCACGGTGCACGGCAAGGGCACCAAGCAGCGCCTGGTGCCGGTGCACCAAACCGCCCTGGAGCGCCTCAGCGCCTACCTGGCCGGAGCGCGGGGACGGCTGCTCAAGACCACCGCCCGCGAGGAGGTCTTTGTAAACCGCTCCGGCGGCGCGCCGCTGAGCCGCATGACCGTGCTGCGCATCGTGCGCAAGTACGCCGAGCGCGCCGGCATCGCCGGCCGGGTCACCCCTCACACCCTGCGCCACACCTTTGCCACCCACCTGCTGGAAGGCGGGGCCGACCTGCGTAGCGTGCAGCTTTTGCTGGGGCATGCCGACATCGGCACCACCGAGGTGTACACTCATGTGAGCCGCCAGCGGCTCATCGAGGTGCATAGACGTTACCACCCCCGGGGTTGAGGCCAAATGGCTCCAGAGCGCAGGGACATACCAAAAGAGCCGGCCGAGGTGGAGGTGATCACCACCCACCTCAACGCCGACTATGACGCCCTGGCCAGCATGTTGGCCGCCGCCAAGCTCTATCCCGAGGCCATGTTGGTCTTCCCCGGCTCCCAGGAGCGCAACCTGCGCAACTTCTTCGTGGAGTCCACCTGCTACCTATTCAACTTCGTCAAGATCAAGGAAGTGCCCTTCGACCAGGTGCGGCGCCTCATCCTGGTGGACACCCGCCAAAAGAGCCGCCTGGGCCCCCTGGCCGCCCTGGCCGACAACCCCCACATCGAGATTCACGCCTACGACCACCATCCCGACAGCGAAGACGACGTGGCCACCGACTTCCAGGTGGTGGAGGCCAAGGGCTCCACGGTGACCGTGCTCACCCCCATCCTGCGCCAGCGCCAGGTGCAGCTCAGCCCGGACGAGGCCACCATCCTGGCCCTGGGCATCTACGAGGACACCGGCAACTTCACCTTTGTCTCCACCACGCCCGAGGACCTGCAGGCGGCCGGCT
Organism: Desulfarculaceae bacterium; assembly: GCA_027067385.1. Lineage (GTDB taxonomy): Bacteria > Desulfobacterota > Desulfarculia > Desulfarculales > Desulfarculaceae > JAMOVV01. The sequence continues at coordinate 6,192 of JAMOVV010000050.1, read as the reverse complement.
GGCTGCTTAGCCAGGGGGCCAATCTCTCGCTGGTCTCCTCCATGCTCAGCCGCGAGCTCACCGGCGAGGACGTGGCCCTGCTGGGTGAGCTGATCTCCTCGGCCGACACCATAAACATCGGCGGGGTGCAGGTGGTGATCAGCGAGGTGAGCACCCCGGAGTACGTGCCCGAGTTCGCGGTGCTGGTGCACAAGTTCGTGGACATCGACAACCTGGACGTGGTCTTCGCCCTGGCCCGCATGGAGGGCCGAGTGCACCTGGTGGCCCGCTCCCGCCTGCCCGAGGTGGACGTGGGCGCCATCGCCACCGCCCTGGGCGGCGGCGGCCATCCCACGGCGGCCAGCGCCACCATGCGCAACATGACCCTGGTGGAGGCCCGGGCCAAGCTGGAGCGGGTGCTGCGGACCATGGTCAACCCCACCCGCCGCGCCGGCGACATCATGACCAGCCCGGTGGTGACCACCGACGTCAACTGCCCCCTGGGCAAGGTGCACCACCTGCTCAACCGCTACAACCTCAAGGCCCTGCCGGTGACCGACGGACAAAAGGTAGTGGGCATCATCACCCGCCAGATAGTGGAAAAGTCCCTGCAGCACGACCTGGGGGATTTCCCGGTGAGCGAATACATGGACCGCGAGGCCCAGCACCTGGAGCCCGGCGACGGCCTGGCCCGGGTGGAGGAGGTGCTGGTGGACCGGCACCAGCGCCTGGCCCCGGTTATATTCAACGGCCGCCTGCTGGGCGTGGTGACCCGCACCGACCTGCTCAACACCATGATCGAGGACCCGGTGATCCCCGACCGGCTACACGGCAACGGCGCGGGCGGACGCCGGGCCCGCACCAAGCATGTCACCGGGCTCATGCGCGAGCGCCTGCCCCGGCGGGTGATCACCATCCTGCGCGAGATGGGACAGGTGGCCGATATCCTGGGCTACCGGGCCTACCTGGTGGGCGGCTCGGTACGTGACCTGTTTTTGCGCCGGGAAAACCTGGACCTGGACGTGGTGGTGGAAGGCGACGGCATCCGCCTGGCCCAGGCCTTTGCCGCCGGCCGCGGCGACGCCCGGGTGCGCACCCACCGCAAGTTCAACACCGCGGTGGTCATCTTCTCCGACGGCCTCAAGATCGACGTGGCCACCGCCCGGCTGGAATATTACCGCGCCCCGGCCGCCCTGCCCACCGTGGAGATGACCAGCCTCAAGCTGGACCTCTACCGGCGCGATTTCACCATCAACACCCTGGCCATCCACATCAACCCCAAGCGCTACGGCACCCTGGTGGACTACTTCGACGGGCTCAAGGACATCAAGCAGCGGGCGGTGCGGGTGCTGCACAATCTCTCCTTTGTGGACGACCCCACCCGGGTGCTGCGGGCGGTGCGCTTTGAACAGCGCTTTGGGTTCCGCATCGGCAAGTTCACCGAATCGCTGATCAAGAACGCCCTGAAGATCGACGCCTTCAAGCGGCTCAGCGGCAAGCGCCTGTTCGGGGAATTTAAGCAGATGATGGAGGAGGAAAAGGCCCTGGACTGCCTGCTGCGTATGCGCGAGCTCAAGCTGCTGGAGGTCTTCCACCCCGACCTGGCGGTGGACGCTGACGGCGAGCGCCTGCTGGAGTCGGCGGCCGAGGCCCTGGCCTGGTTCAACCTATCCTTTTTCGGCAAGCCCATGCGCCCCTGGCTGTTGTACCTGTTGGCCCTGGCCGACCGCCTGCCCGACGAGGCCTTGTCCGCCCTGTGCCTGCGCCTGGACCTGGGACCCCGGCGGCGGGCCGAGATCGTCGACATGCGCCGCCGGGCCCTGGCGGCGCTCAACCGCCTGCAACGCGGCCGCACCCCGCCCTCGGAGGTGTACCGCCTGTTAAAAAACCTGAAACCCGAGTTCCAGACCTTTATAATGGCCAAGACCACCCGGGATACGGCCAAGCGGGCGGTGAGCCAATACCTCACCAACTGGTCCCGGGTCAAACCGGCCTTGGGCGGCGAGGACCTGCGGGACATGGGCATCGCCCCGGGGCCGCTGTACAAGCAGATACTCAACCGGCTGCAGGCCGCCCGTCTCGACGGCGAGGTGTCCTCGGCCGAGGAGGAAAGAGAATTGGTGCGCCTGGAGTTCGGACGCTACATGGGAAAATCGGCATGAATGTTGACTTCACCGGCATACTGGCCCAGGTGTTTCTCTTGGCGCCGCCGATCCTGCTGGCCTTGACCGTGCACGAGGCCAGCCACGGCCTGGTGGCCTGGTGGCGCGGCGACCCCACCGCCCGCCTAGCCGGCCGCCTCACCCTAAACCCCTTGCGGCACCTGGACCCGGTGGGCACCCTGGTCTTCTTCATCTCGGCCATGGCCGGGGCCGGTTTCGGCTGGGCCAAGCCGGTACCGGTGAACCTGGCCAACCTGCGCAACCCCAGGCGCGATGTCATCTGGGTTTCGGCCGCCGGGCCGGCGGCCAACATCCTCGCCGCCATCGTCCTGGCCCTGTTGCTCAACTCCCTGCTGAGCCTGGGGGCCGCCCGCGAGGAACACTGGTGGCTGCCCCTGTTGCATATGCTCAACCTGGGGGTGCAGGTGAACGTGGTGCTGGCCTGTTTCAACCTCATCCCCCTGCCGCCCCTGGACGGCTCGGGCATCCTCTCGGGCTTTCTGCCGCCGCGGGCCGCGGCCCGCTACCAAAGCCTGGGCCGCTACGGGTTTTTCATCCTGCTGGCCCTGCTTTTCTTGCCCCGCATGATCCCCGGGCTGCCCGACCCCATACACTTCCTGGTGGTCTACCCGGCCACCACCTTGATCGACCTGTTGCTCCCCTGGTGGCGGTAGCCATGGACCTGGCGGTTAAACTGGAGATATTCGAAGGTCCCCTGGACCTGCTGTTGCACCTTATCCGCAAGAACGAGGTGGACATCTACGATATCCCCATCGCCCTGATCACCTCGCAGTACCTGGAGTACCTGGAGGTGATGCGCGAACTCAACATCCAGATCGCCGGCGACTTCCTGGTGATGGCCAGCACGCTGACCCACATCAAGAGCCGCATGTTGCTGCCCAGCCACGACCCGGCCGACGACGGGGACGAGGGCGACCCCCGGCTGGACCTGGTGGCCCAGCTAAAGGAACACATGCGCATCCAGGCGGCGGCCGAGAAGCTGGAGAACCGCTTGTGGATGGACCGCGACGTGTTCAAGCGCGCCGGCGGCAAACAAGAGATCGACTCGGCCGTGGCCCAGGCCGGCGAGGCCGAGATAATCGAGGCCGGGCTCTTTGAGCTCATCGAGGCCTTCCGCCGCCTGGCGGCCAGTGGTTCGGTCCAGCCGGACTGGAACATGCCGGTGGCCCGCATCTCCCTGGAAGACCGCATGAGCCAGGTACTGGACCGGCTCAAGCGCAAGTCCAGCCTGGCCTTTGAAGAGTTCTTCCAGGACGGGGGCGACAAGGCCCACCTGGTGGTAACCTTCCTGGCCCTGCTGGAGCTGACCCGGGTGGGGCTCATCCGGCTCTACCAGCAGCGCCGGGCCGAGAGCTCCGACCGGCAAGCGGCCTGGGGCACCCTGCGTATCCAACTCAACGATCTGGCCGATGACGAGGAGACCGACCGGTGACCAGCAATCTCAAGACGATCCTGGAGGCGCTCTTGTTCGTGGCCGACGCGCCGCTCAGCCTGGCCCAGCTCACCAACCTGGTGGACTCGCACAACAAGGCCACGGTGAAACAGGCCCTGGAGGAGCTGGCCCGGGAGTACGATTTTACCGAGCGCTCCTTTACCCTGGTGGAGGTGGCCGGAGGTTATCTCCTGCGCACCCGGCCGGAGATGGCCTACTGGCTGCGCCGCCTGCGACGCCAACAGGTAACCCGTCTCAGCCGCGCCGCCCTGGAGTCCCTGGCCATCGTGGCCTACAAGCAGCCGGTGCTCAAGGCCGAGATCGAACGGCTGCGCGGGGTGGAGGTGGGAGGCATCCTGCGCACCCTGCTCAACAAGGGGCTCATCAAGGTGGTGGGACGCAAGGACCTGCCCGGCCGTCCCCTCATCTACGGCACCACCAAGCGCTTCCTGGAGGTTTTTGACCTAAAGAGCCTCAAGGACCTGCCCACCCTGGAGGAGATGGCCGAGCTGGGCGGCGAGAGCGCGCCGGAGGAGCCCAACCTCTTTGACGCCCTGCCGGCCGAGGCCCAGCAAGAATTGGAAACGCAGGCCGAGGAGACCCACCAAGAGCCGCCCGCCCCGGAGCAGAACCCGGAAGCCGAGGACGATTCCCCCGCCCCTCCACCGGACGAACCAACCGTCGCCTGAGGTGTAAACATGGCCCAAGAGCGGCTGCAAAAAATCCTGGCCCGGGCCGGCGTGGCCAGCCGGCGGGAGTCCGAGCGTCTCATCGCCGCCGGCCGGGTGATGGTCGACGGCAAAGTGGTCACGCGGCCGGGGACCAAGGCCGACCCCGGCCGCCAGGAGATCAAAGTCGACGGCCAGCCCATCGGTGCCACCGAGCCCCACCAGTACTGGATGGTGCACAAGCCGCCCGGCGTGGTGTGCACGGCCAGCGATCCCGAGGGCCGGCCCATCGTGCTCGACATCCTGCCCACCGAGGCCCGGGAGCGCCTGTACCCGGTGGGCCGCCTGGACATGTACTCCGAAGGGCTGGTGCTGCTGACCAACGACGGCGAGTTGGCCCTACAGCTCACCCACCCGCGCTACCAAGTCCCCAAGTACTACAAGGTCTGGGTGGAAGGACGCCCCAGCCCCGAGGCGGTGGCCAAGCTGCGTCGGGGAGTGCTCATCGACAAGGGGCCCTCCGCCCCGGCCCGGGTTCATCTCAAGTCCACTGCCGGTGGGGTGAGCAAGCTGCGCATGGTGCTCACCGAGGGTCGCAAGCGGGAGATACGCCAGATGTGCCGGGCGGTGGGGCACCCGGTGAAGCGCTTGGTGCGGGTGGGATTGGGCAGCCTGCGCCTGGGCGACCTGGCCCCGGGCCAGAGCCGCCGCCTAACCCCCCGGGAACTGGATGAACTACGGCGCAGCATCCGGCCATTTTCAGGTTGCAAACCGACCGGTGATGGTGTACCAAATACTGCGCGAAGGCGTGGTAAATAAAGGCCGGTAACTCAGCGGGAGAGTGCCATCCTCACACGGTGGAAGTCACGGGTTCAAATCCCGTCCGGCCTACCAAGAATGATACCAGGGGTTCAGGTTCATGCGGGACCTGATCCCCTGCTTTTTTGCCCCACCACCAACTCCAGGAAACCCCTTGACAAAGCAGCTGCAGTGCTTACAATGGTAAGTACACGTGCCGGGGGTTGATCATGAGCAGCAACGCCAAAACTTCCCAGCGACCGACTAGCCGGCGGGAGTCCCACGCCGGGCCAACCAAGGGGTTGGGCAACCGGGGGGCCTCTTTTAAAACCAAGATAGCCAAGCAGGGAAATTCTTTGGGGGTCCGCATACCCAAGGAGATGATCGACGGGCTCGGTTTCAAGCAAGGCGATCCGGTGCAGCTTCGCCAGAAGGAAGACCGCATCGAGATCATCCGGGCCGACGACACCTACACCCGCGCCATGGAGATCGGGCGGGCGTTCAGCCTCCGCTACCGCCGCACCTTGGCCAAGCTGTCCCGATGAGCACCGAGCCGGTTTGGATTCCGCCCCAGGCCCTGGTTGATCTTCACCGGGAACAGATCGCCGAGCACGGCGGCGCACCCGGATTGCAGGACCGCGGGCTATTGGAATCAGCCCTGGCCCGTCCGCAGCAACGTCATGCCTATTCCCCGGACGCGACCATGGCCGAGCTGGCGGCTGCATACTGCTGGGGGCTTTGCAAAAACCACCCCTTTGTCGATGGCAACAAGCGCGTCGCGTTGCTTGCCATCGGCATATTTTTAGGGCTCAATGGGTATTACTTGGACGCGCGGGAGGAAGACGCCTACCGCATGCTGATGCAGGTGGCCGAGGGTTCCTGCGCTGAGCATGATCTTGCGGCCTGGATTGAGCAAAACACATTGTCGGGCAACGCCGGCTGATTCTTCCATTTCCCCCTGCCAATCATAATCTATGGATACACACCTCGCGGCCGCGGATTTCATCCGGCGCCAGGCCCAGGTGCTGGGCCAGGTTGCCCTGGTTCAGGGCCAGCTCCAGCAGCCCCAGGGAATTGAACAGGGCCAAGGGCTCGCCCGGGGCCACTTGGCCATAGGCCCGGCGCAGGCCGC
>JAMOVV010000049.1 GCA_027067385.1 Desulfarculaceae bacterium | reverse complement strand
CTCGGTGTTGTGGATGAGCGGTCAGAGCACCAAGGTGACCCTGGGATTTTTCCTGGACCCCTTGAGCCTGTTGATGCTGGCCATCGTGACCACCGTGAGTTTCCTGGTGCAGGTCTACAGCCTGGGCTACATGGCCGGCGACGAGGGCATGGCCAAGTACTACAGCTTCCTGTCGCTGTTCGCCTGGTCCATGATCAGCCTGGTGGTGGCCCCGGGGCTGTTGCAGGCCTATGTCTTCTGGGAGCTGGTGGGGCTCTCCAGCTACCTGCTCATCGGCTTCTGGCACCACAAGTTCAGCGCCTCCCAGGCCGGCAAAAAGGCCTTTGTCATGACCCGCCTGGGCGACCTGGGCTTCTTCCTGGGCATCATCTTACTGGTGTTGCACACCGGCCAGTTGTCGATCCCGTGGCTCAACCAGTACGGCCCCGGCGCGCTGTCGGCCGGCTGGCTCACCCTGTCGGCCCTGCTCATCTTCTGCGGGGTGGTGGGCAAGAGCGCCCAGTTCCCGCTGCTCACCTGGCTGCCCGACGCCATGGAGGGCCCCACCCCGGTGAGCGCCCTGTTGCACTCGGCCACCATGGTGGCCGCCGGGGTGTACCTGGTGAGCCGGCTCTATCCCTTCTTCGCCGCCAGCCCCGACGCCCTGCTGGTGATCCTGGTCATCGGCACGGTGACCATGCTGCTGTCCTCGACCATGGCCATGGTGGCCCGCGACATCAAGCAGGTGTGGGCCTACTCCACCGTGAGCCAACTGGGCTTCATGCTCATGGGCCTGGGCGCGGGCAGCTACTTCGCCGGGGTGTTCCACCTAACCACCCACGCCGCCTTCAAGGCGCTCCTGTTCCTGTGCTCCGGCGTGTTCATCCACCACTTCGGCACCAACGACATGTTCGAGATGTCCGCCGCCGGGGCCCGCAAGCTCAAGATACCCATGATCACCATCACCATCGGCGGGGCGGCCCTGGCCGGCCTGTGGCCCCTGGCCGGCTTCTTCTCCAAGGAGGCGGTGATGGGTCCCCTGGCCGAGCTGCGCCTGGTGATCTGGCTGGTGGCCGGTCTGTTGGGGGTGCTCATGACCTCCTACTACACCTTCCGCCTGCTGTTTGTCATGTGGTTCCCGCGGGCACAGGAGAGCGGCGCGGACCACGGCCACGGCGACCACGGCGAGCACTCGGCCGGCGGCTACTGGGCCATGGCCGGGGTGCTGGTGATCCTGGCCGGGGTCACCTTGGGGCTGGGCTATTTCTCCGAGCACCTCATCGACTTCCTGCACTGGGGCTCGCCGCCCAAGACCCCCCACCACCCCTGGCTGGTGGTGGTGTCGCTGAGCCTGGTGGCCGTGGGCGTGCTCAGCGCCTGGTGGGAATACGGACGCCGGGGGGCCGACCAGAGCGGCTTCCTGTCGCGCATGCCGGTGGTGCACGCCCTGTTCGCCAACCGCTGGTACCTGGACCATTTCTACCGCTGGCTGGTGGACTACGTGGTCTACGGGCTTTTCAGCCGGCTCTTCACCCTCAACGACCGCCGGGTTATCGACGGCGGGGTGGACGGCTTCTGCCGGGCCACGGTGCGTTCGGGCTGGCTGCTGTCATTCGTGCAGAGCGGCCTGTTGCAGTTCAACCTCTTCGCCATGGTGGCGGTGATCGCCGTGGTGGGGCTTTACTTCTTGCTGGTGTGAGGATAGGTGGGCGCGGAATTTCCATACCTGAGCGCGATCATGCTGGCCCCGGGCGCGGGCCTGCTGGTGATCCTGCTTTTGCCCCACGACAACCAGCGGGCGGTGCGCTGGGTGGCCTTGGCCTCGGCGGTCTTCGCCCTGGCGCTGACCCTGTGGCTCTACGTTACCTACGACCAGTCGGCCGGCGGCCTGCAGTTCGCCGAGCACTACCCGTGGGTGCCCAGCCTGGGCATCAGCTACTACGTGGCCGTGGACGGCATCAACCTGCCCATGCTGCTGCTCACCTCCATCGTGTACCTCACCGGCGTGTGGACCATGTGGGACCTCACCGTGCGGGTCAAGGAATTCTTCGCCCTGATGCTGCTGATGGTGCTGGGGGTCTACGGGGTGTTCATCTCCCTGGACCTGTTCTTCCTCTTCGTGTTCTACGACGTGGCCCTGTTCCCCATGTACCCGCTGATCGCCATCTGGGGTTCCACCCGCAAGGAGTACGGCGCCCTCAAGCTCACCCTGTACCTGCTGGCCGGCAGCGCCTTGATCCTGCCGGGCATCCTCTACGTATATTTCGAATCCGGCCAATTCACCTTCAACCTGGTGGAGCTGGCCAAGGCCGGTTTGGACCCGGGGGTGCAGAAGCTGGGTTTCTTCCTGTTCCTCTTTGGCTTCGGGGTGCTGGCCGGCCTGTGGCCCTTCCACACTTGGTCGCCGGTGGGCCACGTGGCCGCGCCCACCGCGGTGTCGATGATCCACGCCGGGGTGCTGATGAAGCTGGGGGCCTACGGCGTGCTGCGGGTGGGGATGTTCCTGTGTCCCGAGGGCCTGGCCGAGTGGGCCCCGCTGTTCGCCCTCTTGGCCACGGTGGGGGTGGTCTATGGCGCCTTCGTGGGCCTGGCCCAGACCGACCTCAAGTACGTCATCGGCTATTCCTCGGTGAGCCACATGGGCCTGGTGAGCCTGGGCCTGGCCACCATGACCGTGGGAGGCATAACCGGCGCGGTCTTCCAGATGTTCGCCCACGGGGTGATGACCGCCCTGTTCTTCTCCTCGGTGGGGCACATCTACGACCGCACCCACACCAAGCTGGTGCCCGAGCTGGGAGGCATGGCCAAGGTCATGCCGGTGGCCAGCTTCTTCTTTATCCTGGCGGCCATGGCCGGCATCGGGGTGCCCTGCCTGGCCAGCTTCTGGGCCGAGCTGTTGGTGTTCATCAACGCGGTGCGGGTCTACCCGGTGCTGGGCGTCCTGGCCGTCTGCGGCCTGGTGGTGAGCGCCCTGTTCATGCTGCGGGTGGTGCAAAAGACCTTCTACGGCCCCAAGAACCAGCGCTTCGCCGACAAGCCGGACATGGTCCCGGCCATGATCGTGCCGCGGGCCCTGCTGGCCGGGACCATCTTGCTCTTCGGCCTGGCCCCGCGGTTGATGATGGACCTGATCGGCACCGGGGCGGCGGCCCTGGTAGGAGGTTTCAAGTGAGTCCGGCGGCGCAAATATTCACCGGGATGGGGAGGGAGCTGTGCCGGTGATACTGCAAAAGGCCTGGCTCTTTTTGCCCGAGCTCAGCTACCTGGGCATGGCCCTGGCCCTGTTCTTCATCTCCCTGGCCCGGCGGCCGGACACCGCCCGGACCCAGCGCTGGGCCCTGGCCATGGCCCTGGTGGCGGTGGCCGCCGCCGCGGTGGCCGCCGGCGGCGAGGGGTTGTTGTTCTGGGGCGCCTACCGGGTGGACCTGTTCAGCCAGGTCTTCAAGCTGATCCTCACGGTGGCCACCGCCCTGGTGTTCATGATCTGCCGCGACCTGTCCGGGGTGGAGGACCGCTACCACCCCGAGTTCTTCATGTTCCTGTCCACCTGCACCCTGGGCATGATGCTCATGGTCAGCTCGGTGGAGCTGATGTCGCTGTACTTGGCCCTGGAGCTTTCCTCCTTCAGCCTCTACATCCTGGTGCCCCTGCGCGCCGGTGACGACATCGACGTGGAGGCGGCGGTCAAGTACCTGTTCATCGGCATCACCGCCTCCTGCGTCATGCTCTTTGGCATGAGCTATCTCTTCGGGGCCACCCACTCGTTGTACCTGCGCGACATCGTGGCCGAGCTGCCGCTTTTGATCCACCAGCCGGCCGCGGTGGTGGGCATGCTGCTTTTGCTCTCGGGCTTCTTCTTCAAGCTGGCCGTCTTCCCCTTCCACTTCTGGGCCCCGGACGTGTACCAGGGGGCGGCCAACCAGGTCGCCGCCTATATCGCCACCGCCTCCAAGGCGGCGGCGGTGGCCCTGCTCATCCGCATCACCGGGCTCACCGGCGGTACCAACATCTACCTCACCGACGTGCTCATCGTCTTCTGCGTGGTCTCCATGTGCCTGGGCAACCTGGTGGCCATCGTGCAAAAGGGCATCAAGCGCATGCTGGCCTACAGCACCATCGCCCACGCCGGCTACGTGCTCATGGGGGTGCTCACCATGACCGCCGGCGGCTACGCCGGGTCCATCTTCTATTCCCTGGCCTACATGATCATGAACTACGCCGCCTTCATGGTGGTGGTGGTGGTGGCCGCCGGCGGCCGCAATCTCAACATCAGCGACCTGGCCGGCCTGCACCGCCGCAGCCCCCTGCTGGCCCTCACCCTGATGATCGCCCTGTTCTCCCTGGCCGGCATACCGCCCACCGCCGGCTTCACCGCCAAGTTCCTGGTGTTCGCCGCGGCCATGCAGCAGGGCTACTTCTGGCTGGTGCTGGTGGGCATGATCAACGCCACCGTGAGCCTCTACTATTACTTGATGGTGATCAAGGCGGCCTACCTGGACGAGCCCGCCAATCCCCAGGAACCCATAACCCTCAGCCTGCCCATGCGGCTGCTCAACTACGGTCTCATCTTGGCCATGGTCTACCTGGGCCTGTGGCCGCAGCATTTCCTGGCGGTGTGCGACCAAGCGGTGCGCCGGGTCTTGGGAGGAGGGGCCTAGAGATGATCCGCCGCCAGCCCGATATCGCAGCGCCCGCCGCCGGCCCGGCCCCCGCCGTGGTGGTGAGCCGCTACAGCATCTGCCACCATCCCCACTGCACCCGTGGGGCCGACGAGCTGCGGCGGGCCCTTGCGCGGGTGGGCCGGCGCCTGGGCCTGGACCTGAAGCTGGAGCCCACCCTCACCTTGTGCGGCGGTGACTGCCCCGGCGGCCCCTACCTGGGCATGCCGGAGAAGGGGTTGTTCTACGCCGGGCTGCGGCGGGGCGACGTGCCGGTGATCCTGGCCGAGACCTCCCTGGCCGGCCGCCTGGTCTTCGAACGGCTACGCCTGGAGCGCACCGAGGTGACCGACCCCCGGCTGGTCTACGACTGGAAGCACCGGGTGCTGGTGGCCCTGGAGCCGGACTACTGCCTGGTGGGGCTGCTGTATTACCTGATGAACTTCAACGCGCGCGAATCCTGCGGCAAGTGCTTCCCCTGCCGCTACGGGGTGTACCGTCTGCACCGGGGCCTGCGGGCCCTGATGCAAGGCGGGGCCGAGCCGGAGGAGTTGGAACGCATGCGCCGGGTGGCCGAGGTGATGACCGACGGCTCCTACTGCGAGTTCGCGGCCAAGGTGGCCACCCCGGTGTTGATGGGGCTCGACTATGACCCCGAGGGGATGACGGCCCACCTGCAAAAGGGTTGCGACCCCAAGGAGAGGCACCTGTGAGCGGCAAGAGCATCACCCTGGTCATCGACGGGCGCGCGGTGGAGGTCCCGGCCGGGACCACCATCCTGGAGGCGGCGGCCCGCGCCGGGGTGGACATTCCCACCTTGTGCCACGACCCGCGGCTGCCGGCGGCCGAGGCCTGCCGCCTGTGCCTGGTCCAGGTCGACGGCCATGACCGGCCCCTGGCCGCCTGCGGCGAGGCGGTGGTCCCGGGCATGCGGGTGCGAACCACCGGCTCCCGTATAGACGGCCAGCGCCGGGACCTCTTTAAGCTGATGCTGGCCGACCACTACGGCGACTGCCGGGCCCCCTGCACCCAGCGCTGCCCGGCCGGTATCGACATCCAGGGCTACATCGCCCTCATCGCGCGCCGGCAGTACCTGGCCGCCGCCCGGCTGATCCGCCGCCATAACCCCCTGCCCATGACCTGCGGCCGGGTCTGCCCCCACCCCTGCGAGTCCCAGTGCCGGCGGGGGCGGGTGGACCAGCCGGTGAACATCAACCACCTCAAGCGCTTTTGCTGCGACATCGCCTACGCCGACATCGACGCGCTCAATCCCGCCCCGGCGCCGGCCAGCGGTAAGCGGGTGGCCGTGGTGGGCGGCGGGCCGGCCGGCCTGGCCGCGGCCTACTACCTGGCCCTGGCCGGACACCGGCCCACCATCTTCGAGGCGGCCGACCAACTGGGCGGCATGCTGCGCTACGGCATTCCCGCCTACCGCCTGCCCAAAGACGTGCTGGACCGCGAGATCGAGGCCATCTTGCGCCTGGGGGTGGCCGTGCGCACCGGCCAGGTGTGGGGCCGGGACTTCACCCTGGGCGAGCTGACGGAACGCGGGTTCGACGCTACCTTCCTGGGCACCGGCGCGGCGGTCAACCGCGAGCTGGGCATGATCCCCCGGGGCGCCTTGGGTGTGAACTACGGCACCTGCTTCCTGGCCCAGGTGGCGCGGGGCCAGGATACCGGCATCGGCCGGCGGGTGGTGGTGATCGGCGGTGGCAACACCGCCATGGACTGCGCCCGCACCGCCGTGCGGCTGGGGGCCGAGGAGGTAGCGGTCTACTATCGTCGCAGCCGCCAGGAGATGCCGGCCGAGGATATCGAGGTGGTCGAGGCCGAGGAGGAAGGGGTGGTCTTCCATTTCTGCGTGTCGCCCACGGCCATCGAGACCGATTCCCTTTCGGGGCGCCTCAGCGCGGTGACCTTCGTGCGTATGAACCTGTGCGGCATCGACGACTCGGGACGCCCCCGGCCCGAACCGGTGGCCGGCTCGGAGTTCACGGTGCCCTGTGATACCGTCATCGTGGCGGTGGGCCAGGTGGTGGACAGCCGGCAGATGCAGCAGGACCCGCTCATGTCCCAGGTTGCACGCACCAAGCGGGGCACCGTGGAAGTACAGCGGTCCACCGGGGCCACCAACCTGGCCGGACTCTACGCCGCCGGCGACCTGGTGAGCGGACCGGCCACGGTGATCGAGGCCATCGGCGGCGGCCGGCGGGCGGCCCTGGCCATCGACCGCTTCCTGCGCGGCCGGCCCCCGGTCCCGGCCGGCGAGTTTATCTACTCCAAGGGCACCCTCAGCCAGGTGGACCCGGCCAACTTTACAGGCATACCCACCCGGCCGCGGGCCGAGATGCCCTGCCAGCCGCCCGAGGAGCGCCGGCAGGACTTCCGCCCGGTGGAGCTGGGACTCAGCGAAACGCAGGCCCTGGCCGAGGCCCAGCGCTGCCTGGCCTGCGGTTGCCAGGCGGTGGACGACTGCCGCCTGCGCCAACTGGCCCACCGGATGGGCCTGCGCCAATTGATGGTCAAGACGCGCCCCGAGCTGCCGGTGAAGGTGGTGCGGGCGGCCGCGCCCATCACCATCGAAGACGGCAAGTGCGTGGTGTGCCGCCGCTGCGAGCAGACCTGCGCCGACTACCACGGCCGGACAGCCATCGCGGTGCAACTGGACCGGGTCGTCCGCCTGGACCAGCCGCGGCGCCACCGGGTCACCATCAATGACGATTGCGACCAGTGCGGGCTGTGCGTGGAGCTATGCCCCACCGGCGCCCTGAGCTACGCCACGCCCTGGCCCCAGCCGGGACCCCTGCCCCTGGAGTGGCGCGAGTCGATTTGCAACCTCTGCTCCCTGGGCTGCCGGGTGCGGGTGGGCTCCTGCCAGGGGTACCTGGTGCGCATCAGCGGGGCCGAGGCGCCGCCGGCCCACGGGCACTTGTGCCAGTGGGGGCGCTTCGACCTGGCCCGGATACATGCCGCCAGCGAGCGCATCACCCGGCCCCTGGTGCGGCGCGGCGGGTCCTTGGTGGAGATCGACTGGGACCAGGCCATGGCCGAGCTGGCGGCGAGCCTCGGCGGCATCGGCCGGAGCCGGGGGCCGCAGTCTCTGGCCGGGCTCACCCTGGGCCGGGCCAGCTTGGAGGAGCTGTACCTCTTTGGCAAGCTGGTGCGCACCGCCCTGGGCACCAACAACCTGGACTACCTGGACCCCGCCGCGGACGATCCCTCGGCCAGCGCCATCTTGGACGACATGGCCGGCGGCCCGCCCCTGCCGCCCTACGAGCGCATCGAGCACTACCCCCTGGCCATCCTGGTGGGGGATGATATCTTGCGGGCCCTGCCCCTGCTGCGGCCGGCCTTGTATCGCCTGCGCCAGCGCGGCGGACGTATCATCCTGGTGGGGCGCGACGCCGACTTGGCCCCCCTGGCCCAGGAGCACCTGGCGTTGGCCGCCGGGCCGGCCTGGGTCCGGGCGGCCGAGTTGCTCGAGGATGCCGCCCGCACCGCCGGCGGGGGAGAGGTCCTGGTGCTGGGGGCCGAATCCTCGCTGGTCAGCGGCAGCCAGGCCGGCTTCAGCCAGTTCCTATCCACCCTGGCCGCCGGCCAGAGCGGGTCGGTGCACTTCGGCATGGTGCCGGCGGTGCCGGCCGGCCGGGCCCTGCACCGCGCCGGCATCAGCCCGGCCCACTACCCCGGCCATCGCCGGGTGAACCAGCGCAACCGGGCGATCATCCAAAAGGTGGCTGAACGTCACCTGGCGCCGGAGCCGGGACTCTTCGCCCACCAAATATTGGCGGCCGCCGCCGAGGGCCGGGTCAAGGGGTTGATCATCCAGGGCGGGCCCAACCCGGCCTGGCAGCGGATATCGCAACCGCTTTTAACCGCGGCCCGGCAGGTGGAGCGCCTGGTGGTGCTGGCCACCAGCCACGGTCCCTTGGTGGAGCAGGCCCACCTGGTGCTCCCCAAGCTCCTGTGTTTCGAGTCCGGCGGCACCTACGTCACCGCCGACGGCGCCACCCACGAGGTATCCCCCGCCCACCAGCCCCCGCCGGGCACGCGGCCCGACTGGCAGGTGCTGGCGCAGGCCACCCGCGCCCTGGGAGGCCCGGCCGGGCCGGAGGACCTGGTGGGGGTACAGTCGGAGATGATCGTATTGGTCCAGGCCTTTGCGGAGGGTTGAGATGTCGGACTCCAAACAGTGGGCCCTGGAGGTGCTGGAAGAGGCCAACACCATCTTCGAGCCCGATGAAAGGCCTTTGAGCGTGCAATTGCTGGCCCTTTTGATCTGGGCCTTGGAATGCGCCGTGGCCGCGGGCCTGGCCACGCTCATCTCCCGCGGCGCGGCCGGAGCCTAGGGGCCGCCACCCGGCCAAGGAGAGGCATATGGACGAGATTACTTTTTTGGCTTCCGTAGAGGTCTGCCAGGGGTTGGACGCGGGGCAGTTGGCCCGGGTGGCCGCTTGTTGCCGGATGGAGCAGGCCAGGCGCGGGCAGTGCATTTTCAAGGAGGGCCAGCCGGCCGAGGACCTGTGCCTGCTGATGAGCGGGCGGGTGGAGCTGCGTTTCGAGCTGCCGGGGCGGTCCTCCACCGAGGATATGAATATCCTCACCATTGAGCCGGGCCACACCTTTAGCTGGTCGGCCCTGGTGCCCCCGCGGCGCTACACCCTATCGTCCTACTGCGCAGCCGACACCTGCACCTACCTGCGGGCCAGCGAAAAGGACCTGTCGGAGCTGTTCGAGGCCCACCCGCGCATCGGCTATATCTTCATGCGCAACCTCAACCTGGTGGTGGGCCGGCGGATACGGGCCCTGCAAGACGAGCTGGCCCGGCTCTACGGCCAGGACCTCATCGACGGCTGGTAGGCGAGGCCCTACGACAAACCCCACCTCCCGGCCGGCGGCCGGTGGTGGGGAGATGACCAGGCGGGGCGGCTATTGGGGCAGGCGGCAGTGCTCCGGCCCGCGCACCGAGACCACGGTGCAGGTGGCCCGGCGAAAGACCTTCTCGGCCGTGGTGCCGAACAGGACGCCGGCCAGGTTGCTGCGGCCCCGCGTGGCCAACACCGCCATGTCCACCTTTTCTTTTTCGATCACCCGCAGGAGCTGCTCGTAGGGCAGGCCTACACGGAATACCACCCGGGCGCGTACCTCGCCCACCCGGGGGAGATACTCTTTTTCTATCTGGGCCAGGCGCTCGGCCTGGGACGCCTCGATGAACTTGTCGCGGCTCACCCCAAACCCCTCGCCGCTGAGGCGGTCCAGGGACTCCAGGCCCCGGTCGTTGATCACGTTGACCAACAGCAGCTCGGCATTTAAGGAGCGGGCCAGGGTGAGGGCGTAGGTAAAGCAGGTTTCGGAAAACGATGACAGGTCCAACGCGGCCATCACGCGTTTCACTTCGACTTGACACAGGTCCATGCGATCCTCCTGGTTGCGAGGGCGAAGGGGCTGCTATCTAGCCCGGTCAATATTATCGTCTGGGGTGCGGCTGGTAAACGCCCTGCCTCCACCGGTCGGTTGCAGGATATCAACCATCAGCGGCCCCTTTTTTAGGATTGGCGTTATGTTCCAGTCTAACCGGTTAGCACCACCACGGGTCAAGTGGATTGGGCCGGTGGCCTAACCAGGTGACGGTGTATAGTGGGGGAACGGCCCGCCGGGGGACGGCGGCCTTGCCGGGAGGTAAGCCATGATCGTGCAAAGTGCGGCCGAGGTGACGGAGAAAAAGATTGACACCCAGACCATGTATGTCCTAAGCGGTCGTTTCGAGTGCTGGCGCTTTGACCCGCAGACCGACGAGTTGCTGGCAACGGTGGAGGTGGGACCCGGCGACTATATCTATATCCCTTCCCTGGAGCCGCACGGCATGAAAAACCTTAGCGACGAGCAAGCGGGGAGTTTTCTTTGCTGCATCGCCAACCTGTACCAGGACCAGGAGCCGTAGCCGCGGTCGGCTCAGCGGGGCCGGGGTTCAGCCATCACCCCGGCCCTGGTGGGGCCATGGTTCACCGGTGCGTCGCACTGGGCCGAGTACTGCGGCCCGGCCTGACAGGCAGTGGCCGGCCCGGGCGGGCGCGGCTGGTCCGGCAGCAGGCCGGTGATGTGCAGCATCAGCGGTATGCCGGCCGCCAGGCCCAAGATGATCGAACCCCACACAACATGTCTCATCCACGGCAACATCGCAGGTCTCCCCGTTTTGGCGCGGACCGTTTGGCTGGTGCCTGCGGGCACGAAAAACCCCCCGGCCCTAATGAGGACTGGGGGACTGCACCCTGTTTGACTTGATCGCCCCAGGCGAACCCGCTGGCCGAAAGCACCCCTAGGGCACCCGGCGCCGCTAACCACGACGAACGCGGCGGGTTCTATTGGCCGGCAGGTCTTCTGGCTTCCGGATCGTCCTACTGGCCGCGCCTTCCCGCCTGGCGGCAGTGGCCTGGGGTTGCTGGTTAGCCGGAGACGCTCGGTTGTGATAGAGCGCCCGGCCGGCCCAGGTCGGTTGGCCCTTGCGACCTAACAGCAGGCTGGCCCTTGACGAGCTACCCAGCCCCCTTGCGGCGTTCGTTCCCGGTTACAGCGGCGGGACCGCGACGGATTCGCACCGTCTTCCCTATTAAGCCCCTAGTGGGCACCGGACTTTACTAAATTTATCGCGTGGGGGTGAAGGTGTCAAGGGTGGGGGAGGGTTATATAGCGTCACGGCCCCGGCAAATGGGGTCGTGTGCTTATGTGCCTGTCTGACTCCGCGCGCAGCGACAGATGGCACTTTAGAACTGGCGGTGACGGTATAAAATGGGGACTACGATTTAATCTTACTGGCAAGATATTCAATATTTAATGTTACCATTTCAGAATACCTTATTATAATATTGTTGCCGGCAATTGGGTAATAGCGCTTGTCAGCATCAATACTTCCAGCCTCGTGTTGCGTGTCATACTTGCGGTCATCTTTTAAGGTTCTACGCCATGCAGGCGCGAGCATTATACGGTCTAAATTGCCGCTGGTGTCGAGCCAAAAGTCATTTAATATCCCGATATATAGATAGTCATTTTGTGTGTGGTGGACGACTGTAGATATATACACTTGTATTTCTTCTTCATCTTCAATACCGGAGTCCTCCCACGCAAAGCGGAGAATATCGCCACTTAGCAAGTAATACCAATCGTTTCGTACCCGCAAAAATTTCCATTTTAAATCTAGGCGAAAATAGATGATAAGCCGGATTAGTGATAACCCAGCTGTCCAAGAAAACAAATACAAAGAAGCGAAGTATAGAGAAATAGCAATGCTATCGCTGGATACTGATCTAATAGCAGCTTCGATTTGATCCGCATCGTTGGGAAGGGCAAGCAAATATATAG
>JAMOVV010000048.1 GCA_027067385.1 Desulfarculaceae bacterium | reverse complement strand
ACGAGCTGGGGTCGTATCGGACTTGGACCCACTACGGGGGCGGCAGCCTGCCGCCACGACATAAAAGAACGCGCGAGCGGAGAAGGCCGGGGGGTGAGCCTGCGACCGTTGGGACTTGGACCCACTACGGGGGCACAGGCACTGTGCGGAAGAAAATGCCCACCTGGGTGGTTTTTGCTGGGCTGTAGCGTGGCAACTAGCTGAATTTACTAGTCCATCGCATCAAGGCCCCCCGGCACGCAAGTTGCATTACTGGTGGCCGACCCCTTGCCGCCGCGGCGGGGGCCGATAAACGCAACCAGGAGCCGGTGGGATCGATGTCAACCAGCGGATCAGCCAGTTTTGTCAGCGGCGCGATGCTTCGGGCCGGTGCGGCCCAGGGCGAGGCCCAGGCGGCGGCCCTTAAGCGGGCCAAGATGAAGAAGGCCTGCCAGATGTTCGAGTCGCATTTTCTTTTCCTGATGTGGAAAGAGATGCGCAAGACGGTGCACAAGACCGGGCTCATCAGCGGGGGACACGCCGAGCAGATATTCACCGACATGATGGACCAGGCGGTGGCCGACGCCTCGGCCAAGGGGCGGTCCATGGGCCTGGCCGACATGCTCGAGCGCCAGCTTACCCGGGAGCGTACCACCCGCCTGCCCAGCCCGGCCGAGCGTCGCATGCGCGCCAAGGAGCTGGCCCCCCGGGCCAACTTCTACCGCGGCCGCATCGTCTACCCCCGCCACGGAGGACCGGCCGGGGCGGACAAGGAGACCAGCTCTCTGCAGGCCGCCCGGCACGGCGGCCACGCGGCGGCCATGGCCCCGGGCCTGGTCTCGCCGCTGCGGGGGCGCATCACCAGCCTTTTCGGCATGCGCACCCATCCCATCACCGGCAAGCTGGCCCACCACGACGGGGTAGACGTGGCCGCGCCCCAGGGATCGCAGATCAAGGCCGCCGCCGCCGGCCGGGTGGTTTTCGCCGGCCGGGCCGGGGGCTACGGCAACCTGGTGGAGATAGAGCACCCCGACGGGCGCACCACCCGCTACGGCCACTGCGCCAAGCTCAAGGTACGCGAGGGTCAGAAGGTCGCGGCCGGCCAGGTTATCGCCACGGTGGGCTCCACCGGACTGTCCACCGGACCCCACCTGCATTTCGAGATAATCAACGCCCAGGGACGGCACATCGACCCCATGAAGATGGTGGCCTTTACCGCCGGTCCCTATGCCTGAGGAGTTGGCAGCCATGGTTAATCCACTGATAAACAAGATCACCGACCTGCTGGCCAGGGAGATCGACTGCCTGCGCGAGCTGACCGGGCAACTGGAAGCCGAAAAGGAAGCCCTGCTCAGCGGCCGCCATGACCAGCTCCTGGGCATCAACGAGCAGAAGCTCATCCTGGGAAAGAAGCTGGCCGACATCCAAAACCAGCGGCGGGAGCTGATGGCCCGCCTGGGGCCCGCCGATGCGGACCCGCCTAAGCTCATAGACCTGGGCCGCCACCTGCCGGCCGAGCAGCGCCGGCCGTTTCGCGCCGCGGTGCGCACCGTGGCCGCCATGGCCGGACGCCTGGCCCGGCTCAACCAGGCCAACCACGACTTCGTGGCCGAGGCCCTCGACACTGTGGATCACCTCATCGAAGTGCTATCGGGCCGGGGCCGCCAAGGGGCCTCCTACGGGGCCGAGGGGGTGATGCGCACCCCGACAGCGCGGCCGCGCATGGTCACCCGGGAGGTGTGAGGTGCCGGGCATATTCAGCATAATGGATATATCGCGCTGGGCGCTGCACGCCTCCAGCCGCCAACTCGACACGGTCAGCCACAACACGGCCAACGTCAACACCGAGGGCTACTCCCGCCAAGAGGTGGTCCTGGCCACCCGCATCCCGGAGTATACCCGCGAGGGCTGGTACGGCCACGGGGTCAAGACGGTCAACGTAATCCAACACGTCGACGCCCTGCTCTTGCAGCGCATCACCGAAAAGATCAGCGACCAAAACACCCAGGAGGCACGCCTCAGCCAGCTCAAGCGACTCGAGGCCATGGCCAACGAGGCCAGCGAATCGGCCCTGGGTAACGACATCACCGCCTTTTTCAACGCCTGGCAGGACCTGTCCAACAACCCCCAGTCCACCGCGGTGCGCGAAGTGCTAAACGAAACCGCCTCCAACCTGGTGAGCCGCCTGCACGACATCATGCGCGACCTGTCCATGGTCGAACGCGACCTCGACGGCTACATCGGCACCGCGGTGGGCGAGGCGAACCAGTTGTGCCTGCGCATCGCCGAGCTCAACTCCAAGATCGTGGCCGCCGAAGTGTCTGGCAAGTCGGCCAACGACTTCCGCGACGAGCGCCAACGGCTGATCAACCAACTCTCGGAGCTCATGCCTATCCAGTGGTTCGAAGACGCCCGGGGTTCGATCACCATCATCGGCGGCACCGGTAAGACCCTGGTGCAAGACGATGTGCCCCAAAACCCCGCCCAGGTGCCCCTGGGCTTCGAGGAGGTGAGCGGCTACGAACACAACCAACTGGTATGGCGCATGCTTGACATGCCCATGGACTCCCACGAGATCACCGGCGGCAAGATCGGCGCCTGGCTCAAGGTGCGCGACGAAGATATCCCGGGCATGAAGGACTTCATGGACAGCCTGGCCCGCACCATCGTCTCGGAGGTCAACCGGCTGCACACCCAGGGCGCCGGCCTGGTGAAGTTCAGCCAGGTCACCGGCACCTACGAAGCGCTCAACGCCACCACCGCCTTCAACGACCCCAACAACACCCTGCCCTTTGCCGACATGGTCACCAGCGGTACGGTGGATATCTGGCTCTACCGGGATGGGGCCCGCACCAAGTACACCGTCAGCGTCTCGCCCGACGACACCCTCACCGACGTGATGAACAACATCAACGCCCTCACCGCCGCCGACGGACTCACCGCCTCCATCGTCGACGGCGACAAACTGGCGCTCACCGCCGACTCCGGCACCGAGTTCGCCTTTGCCAACGACAACGCCAACCTGCTGGCCGCCCTGGGCATCAATACCTACTTCACCGGCTACAACGCCCATAACATCGAGCTCAACAGCCGCGTCGTCGATGACAGCGGCCTCATCGCCGCCGGGCGCCTGTTGGCCGACGGCGAACACGCCGTGGGCAACAACACCAACGCCCTGGACCTGGCCGATCTCAAGGACGCCGACACCATGACCGGCGGCACCGAGACCTTCAACGAAGCGCTCATCTCCTGGGCCAGTCAACTGGGCTCGGAGGTGTCGGCCACCGACGATAACCTCAAGTTCGCCAACATGACCTTCAACCAATTGCAAAACCTGCGCGACGACGTGAGCGCGGTGAGCCTGGATGAAGAAATGGTTTTGATGATCAAATTCCAGCGGGCCTACCAGATGGCGGCCAAGATGATCAGCGTGTCGGACCAACTGCTATTAACCGTACTGGAGACCAAGAGGTAGGACGCCATGCGGGTCACCCAAATGACTTTTTACCGCCAGACGCTCCATGACATGCTGCGTCAGGCCGAGGCCCAGTTCCTGCTCAACTACCAGATATCCTCCGGCCGCCGCATCAACCAGCCCAGCGACGACCCGGTGGACAATATCTGGGTGCGCGACTCCCACCGCACCCAACAAGAGATTACCCAGTACAAGACCAACGTGGCCCACGCCAAGGACTGGCTCAAGCTGGCCGACGGCCAGATCGCCTCCATGATCCAGCACCTCACCCGGGCCAAGGAACTGGCCGAGCAGATGTCCACCGGCACCTATACCGCCGACCAGCGCGAGCAGGGCTCCCTGGAGGTCCAGGCCATCATCAGCCAGCTCATCGCCCTGGGCAACAGCGAGATAAACGATAACTACATCTTCGCCGGCACCCGTACCCAGACCCAGGCGGTCACCGCCCAGATGCAGGCCGAAAACCCCGCCCCCCGCGTGGACGGCGACCTCTCCCTGGGCAAGCTCTACGGCCAGGGCAACTACACCGGCCACCTGAGCCGGGTCATTACCTTTACCGTCAACGCCGCCTACGCCGGCGGGGTGCCCACCGCCGGCAACCCCATGCTGCTGGACTACCAGTACCGCGACGACCAGGGAAACCTGGTCACCGGCACCACCGCGGCCATCACCGGGGTCGGCACCGGATTCGCGGTAGACGTGGCCGACGGCATCCAGGTCTACGCCGAGGGCCTCAACTACGCCGCCGGCGACCAGTTCACCCTCACCGTCGGCCGCCTGCACGGCAACAGCGAGGACATCAACGTAAACCTCTCCACCGCCAACCGCATGACCTACAACTACCGCCTACAGGACCTGTGGGGGGCCGAGGGATATCACGACGGGGAACACACCAACCTCATCGACAAGCTGGTCAACTGGCAGCGGGCCCTGGCCAACGACGACACCGAGGGCCAGGGCCAACAAACCAGCCAGGAAATGATCCCCGAGCTTGAACAATTCACGGCGCGCTTGTTAAACTACCAGGCGGACGCCGGCGCCAAGCTCAACCGCTTGGAGGTGCGCCAGACCCTGTTGGGGGACGATCATCTTCGCCTGGACGACCGGTTGGCCCACATGGAGGACACCGACGTAACCAAGGCCATCACCGACCTGAAGATGTACCAGGTCCTCTACCAGGCCACCTTGCAGGCCACCAGCCTCATCGCCAGCCGCAACCTCTCGGACTACCTCTAGGGGCCAGCGGGGCCGGGTGATAATCGGGGCTCCGGCGGCGCACCAAAAGCGGGGCCAAAGGGCCGGGGGCTAATCGAGGCTCCAGCGGCGCGTAAAAAGCCACCAAGGGGCCGAGGGCAAAATGGTCATCCCGGTGCGGGGCTCCGGAGGCGCGGACAATCGCAGCGGCCGGCCCACCGTATACAACCGAACCATGGCTCGCACCCGGCCAGGACCGGTGGCGGGCTCAAAGCCACGGAAGGCGCTATACCCATGAAAAACCAAGCCACCGGCGCCCACACCCCGGCGGAGGACAGCCCGTGCTGATCCTCACCCGCAAAATAGGCGAGGCCATCACCATCGGCGACGGTTCCATCAAGGTGAGCGTGGTGGAGGTGAAGGGACGCCAGGTGCGCCTGGGCATCACCGCGCCGGCCGACACCCCCATCCACCGCGAAGAAATCTTCCGCAAAATCAAAGAGAGCAACGAAATGGCCGTATCGGCCAGCGCAGCGGACCTGGACAAGGTAACCGGACTTTTGGGCGGAGGGTCGGACCATGACTGATACCGGCTCTACCAGCTTGATAAAAGTGGAGACCACCCGCTTCGGGCAGGTGGAGGTCGACCCCGGCCAGGTAGTCACCCTGCCCCAGGGCATGGTGGGCTTCCCCCTGCAGACCAAGTACATCTTCATCCAGCACCGCGACGACTCGCCCCTGCACTGGCTGCAATCCCTGGAACGCCCCGACCTGGCCTTCGTGGTGGTCAACCCGCTCATCTTCGACCAGCAATACCAGCTCTCCCTCGGCAGCGCCGAAAGCAAGCTGCTCCAGGTCGAGGACCCCAACCAGGTCCAGGTCTGGGTGGTGGTGACCATCCCGCCGGGACACCCCGAAAAGATGACCGCCAACCTGCGGGCCCCGGTGGTCATCAACCTGGCCACCCGCCTGGGGGCCCAGGTAATCATGGAAAACTCGGAGATGCCCCTGCGCAAACCCCTGGTCAACCAATAGACCGCCGGCCGGGCGGCGCTGGAATCACGACCGCCGGCCGGTATGCCCGACCAGCGGTCGATAAAGCGGTCCTTCGTCCTTTGTGGGAAATTTTTACGCAATCATATTGGCCTGGTTCGGTCAAGGCCAAAGACGCTCTGCAGCCGGACCTCGGGGCCGGCCTTGAACCAAGACGGCCAACCGGTTAAACCCGCCGGCGGCCGCCAACAACCAAAACCGCCGGCCGGCATACCCGACCAGCGGCCGCCAACACCAAAACCGCCGGCCGGCATACCCGACCAGCAGCCCTGCTGGGTCCCCAGGACGCACCGGCGCTGACCCGGCGCACCTGGTTATGCAGCGGTCCGGCTCACACCAGCTCGTTGAGAAAATCCACGATCATCTTGTGGGCCACTTTGTCCGCGTCTACTTCGTACTGGTTGGTCTCGATCTGGTTTTTGAGCTGGGCCACTTTTTGTTCGCGCACCGCCGGGGCGGTGGCCGCCGCGTCGGCCGCGCGCGATAAGTCGCGGCTGCGGCCGGAAAGCTCCACCCGGTCGGTCCCGGCCACCCGGGCCTCGGCCCCGGAGGCCGAGGCTGCCTCGCCGCCGGCCTTACCTACCCCGGGGGCCTGGTCCCGGCTCTGCACCTGCTTGTTGGTGAGCCCTAGGCTCTCCTTTATCTGCATGACAAACCTTCCCCCCAACAAGAACAGACCGTTAAATCATGTTCTTGTCGATTATCTCCTGCGTAATGGCGTAAAGTCGGTCCTGCAACTTGGCCGACTCCTCCGGTCCCAGGGTCTGCACCGCGTCCGGCCCGGTGGCCCCCGAGACTATAATCCTGAAGACCAACTTACCGGTGGACTCGTCCGTGGCCAAGTCAAGGGTCTGACCGTATTCCTGGGACAACTGGCCCAGGGCCTGCTCCTCAATGCCGCCCATGCCCTCGGGCATACCCGGTATGCGCGTACCGATGCCGGCCACGATCTCCGAGGTGATCTTTTCGATCACCTGGCGGCGGCGGGCCTCCACGCTTATGCTGATCTGGTCGCTGGCCTGAGGCTCTTGGGCCGCCCTATTGCGTGCGAGCCTCTGACCTCGGCTCAACTGCCGGGCATAGGTTCGCAGGATATTTTGCACCTGATATGAGGTGATGGTCATCGCCTACCCATCCCTTCATCATCTTTATCGACCCGCCTCAATTAAAACTTTAGCGATTTTTTGCTATGGCGGTCAATTTTTTTTAAGCCCGCTACGAACCTTTTTTCGCTGTCACCCCTTGCGGTTGGGCAGTATTTTCCCTTCGCCATTTCACAAAAAACAATCTATCATCCCATGAACCGAGGCACCACCGGCCACCGGCGGTTGCACCAGGGCCGTGTTTTACGGGTTATCGGCCCCCGGGCGTTCAACCAGGAAAATGACGCCGGTCTCGTGGGAGCGGTCCGGACCTTGCCCCCGGTTGCGGCGATTGGTACAATTCACCGAGGGAGCACGGCTTTTTACCCGTCCCGGTGGGCAAAGGGGCAACACGGGGCAACAGGGCAACGGGGGCATTACGGTGGTCAAGAGCGCGCCAGTCAGCCACAGCGGTCACGCCGCCGAAACCGCGGCCGGGGCCCCCCTGGTGCGGCGCACCCAGGCCGCCGGCTCCCTGGCCGAGCGCCACCGCGACCAGCGCCCGCCCGTGCCCCAGGGGCTCAGCCTCACCGGCCACTCCCTCACCCTCAGCACCGCGCGCTTCAGCCTGGACTACTCCTGGCGCCGCATGGAGCTCACCCCGGCGGTCGCCGCGGCCTCCCCGGTGACCGACCCGCCGGCCCGGCCAGCCACCGACGCCCCGGCGGTGGCCCCGCGCTCGGCCCACGAGGTGCGCCGCCGCGCCAAGCTGGCCCAACTGCTCACCAGCCCCCACCCCTCGCGCCGCTCCCAGGAGGCCTGGGGACCCGGGCCGGCCCCGGTCCGGGCCACCGCGCCGGAGGCCTGCCGCCGCTACCTGGCCATTGCCCAGGGACCCGGCCGCGGCGAGCGCTTTTTCTGCGCTTGAACCCGCCTGGTCCCGGTCGGCCTGGCACCACGGCTTTCACTACCTGATCGGTCATTAATTCCACGTGCTTGACGGCATTTTGGCGCCCCGGGGGCGGGCAGAATCTGCCTCTACCGGCCCGGTTCGGGGCAGTCGCGGCTAAGCGCCTAAAATTATAGCCATATTTTTCAGCACTCCCCCCGCAGCGATGGCACAGGGGTTGCATTCCCCATGACCAGCCCGTTACGACCCGACTAAAGGGGTCGTGCAGGGAGGCGGCGTGCACTTTTTACTTTTAGGACATGACACCTTTGCCGAGCCGCTGAGGCGGCTGGGCCACCAGGTGACCACCTGTTCGGTGGACCCCGGCGCGGACCTGCCGGTGGATGATCCCGACCCGGACTGGAGCCTCATCCAGCGGCTCATCCGGGGACGCG
The DNA here is from genome assembly GCA_027067385.1 of Desulfarculaceae bacterium. GTDB lineage: Bacteria > Desulfobacterota > Desulfarculia > Desulfarculales > Desulfarculaceae > JAMOVV01. Next base: position 4,010 of record JAMOVV010000048.1, on the reverse strand, counting down.
GTTGCCAGGCGGTGCTGGTCACCGACGACGTGGGCTATCGCCAAATGCCCTGCGGCCTGTGGCGCAGCGAGCTGCCGGTGGCCTTTTACGGGGTGGACAGCCCGCTCAACCGTTTTTGGCAGCGCCCCTACGCCCGGCTTTTCGACCTGGCCTGGCTGGACCAGCCGGCCGAGGCCGAGGACCTGGCCGCCGTGCACCCCCGGGCCCAGTGGTTGCCGGTGGCCGTGGACCCGGCGCGCTACCAGGGACCGCCGGCGGACCAGGTCAAGGACGGGGTCTGCTTCGTGGGGGTGGTGGACCCCCGGGTGCGGCCCAAGCGCTCGGCCGTGCTGGAGCGGGTGGCCCGGGTAACCCCCCTCACCGTGGCCGGCGGCCGCCGCGGGCGCTGGGTGACGGCCGAGCAGGCGGCGACCATGTACCGCGCCCACCAGGTGGTGCTCAACGAAAACCTCTTTACCGGTTTCACCACCCGGCCCCTGGAGGTGATGGCCGCCGGCGGCTGCCTGCTCAGCGAGGCGGCGCCCGGGGCCATGGACCGCTGCTTCCAGCACCTTGAGCACCTGGCCTACTTTGACGGCGCTACCCTGGAGCAGATGCTACGGAAGCTGCTAGGTGATGCCGCCCTGCGCCGCCGGTTGTCCGAGCAGGGGCGCGCGGCGGTGCTGGCCGGCCACGGCCTGGAGCACCGGGCCGAGGTGATCGCCGCGGCCCTGGGCGAGATGGCCCGGACCCCCTGGGACCGGCGGCGGCGCCTGGGCGGTGGCGACGCGCTCTTGGCCGAGGGCCAGGCGCTCACCATGGCCGGGCTGCGCTGGCCGGCCAAGAACGGGGCGCGCCGCCTGCTGCGCGGCACCGGCCGCACCGCGGCGGCCGCCAGCGACGGGGCCGACCCCTGCCAAGGCCCCTTCCTGGCCGGCTTGGGGGCCGCGGCCCGCCAAGACCATGGCCGCGCCCTGGAGCTGCTGGCCCGGGCGGCGCGGTGCGGCGGCGCGGACCAGCGCCTGGCCCTGGGCCTGGCCGCCCACCAGGCCGGCCGGCCCCAATTGGCCCGCCAGGCCCTGGCCCCCCTGGCGGCGCAGTACCCCGGGCTGGAGCAAGCGCCGGGCGAGGCCGAGTTTCACCTGGCCGCGGCGGCGCTGCTACAAGACCTGGGCCGGGACATGCGCCCCGGGTTCAACGGCGCCGAGCTGGACCCGGTGTTGTGGAGCGCCCTGGAGCACCTGCGCCTGGTGGCCAAGCAACAGCGCGACGACCCCCGGGCCTGGCAACGCATGGGCGAAATTCTCCTGGCGCGCGGCGCGGCCTGGGAGGCCCACCACTGTCTGCGCGCGGCCCTGGCGGCCGGGGCCGGCGAGGCGGCCAAGCGCCGGCTGGCGCAGGCGGCCCAGCAAGGATTTGTCTTGCCATGAACCATCAACTACGCAGCGACCCCGACGGGGCCTGGTATCTCGGCGAGCACCTGTTGCATCCCGGTGGCGACCCCCTGGCCGCCGCCCGCCGCGATCTCCATAGGCTGCTGGCCACCGCCGGTCCCCAGGACCTGTTGGTGCTGGCCGGCGGCGGCCTGGGCTGGCACGCCCGGGCGGTCCTGGACGCCGGCGGTCCCGCCCTGGTGACCTACGAGCCCGACCCGGCCACCCGGCGGGCCATGGCCCAGCACGGCCCGGCCTGCGATCAACACGAAGTGGCCGCCGACCCCGACGCCTTGGCCGAGCTGTTGGCCCGGCACCTGGTATACCGCCAGGTGCGGCGGGTGGCCGTCTTCGCCCCGCCGGCCTACCGCGCCCTGGCCCCCCAGGTGGTGGAGACCGCCCGCCAGGTGGTGGCCGAGACCACCCGGCGACGCATGGTGGACCAGGCCACCCGCCGCACCAAGAATATCCTTTGGCTCCAGCACCTCGTCGATAACTTCAAGCACATACTAAAATTACCCGACGCCACCGGCCTGGCCGGGAGCCTGGCCGGTGTGCCGGCCCTGGTGGTGGGGGCCGGGCCATCGCTGGACCAGAGCCTGGCGACCATCGCGGCCAACCGCGATAAGTTATTGATAATAGCGGCTGCTTCCGCGCTGGCCCCCTTGCGCTCCGTGGGGGTGTACCCCGAGGTGGCCGTGGCCCTGGAGGCCCGCGACGAATCGCGCCAGTTCGCCGGGGCCGACCAGCAGGCCACCGTACTGGCCGCGGCCAGCGCCTCCAACCCGCGTCATTTCACCGCCTGGCGGGGCATGCGGGCCGTCTACCACCTGCAGCCCTGGATGGCCGAGTTGGCCGGCACCGGCCTGGTGTTACCCAGCGGCGGCCACGCCGGCAGCGCCGCCTTTTCCCTGGCCATCGTCTGGGGCTGCGACCCGGTGGTCCTGGTGGGCCAAGACCTGGCCTATACCGGCGGGCGCTTCCACGCCGGCGGCCGCCCCGGCGGCGAAAACTACGACCGGCCCGACACGGTGGACATCCCGGCCATCGGCGGCGGGGTGGTGCCCAGCTCTGAAGAATGGATCAGCTATATCGGTTGGTACCAGGAAGCCGCGGGCTATCTCAAGCGCAAAGGCATGGGAAAACGCGTAGTTAACGCCACCGCCGCCGGAGCGTTCATCCCCGGCTTCGCCCACTGGGACCTGGGTGGGACCCTGGCGGACCTTCCCCGGCGCCCCCCCTGGGACCCCGGGCTGCGCGCCGCGCTCCAGGACTCCCCCCGGCCCGATCCCGCCGCCGTGGCCCAGCGCCTGGAGGCAGCGCGCGCCGAGGCCCAAGAGGCCCTGGCGCGCTTGGCGGCCGGCGAGCCCGCTCCGCCCGGCTCGGCCGCGGCCTGGGTGCTGGAGGCGGTGGAGCCCGCCACCGAACCCGGGGCGGCGATGGACAACCTGAAGTATTTGCTTAAATCGCTGGATGCCATGAAGGAGGCGCTGCATGCCTGAACCAACCCTGGGCCTGATCATGATCCTGCGCAACGAGCAGCACAACCTGCCGCGCTCCCTGGCCCCGGTGGCCGGCTGCTTTGACGAGGTGGTGGTGGCCGATACCGGCAGCAGCGACCACACCGCGCAAATGGCCCGGGACATGGGGGCCCGGGTCTATGACCACCGCTGGGGCCACGACTTTGCCGAAGCGCGCAACTTCACCATATCCAAGGCAAAAGCCGACTGGCTCTTTTGGCTCGACGGCGACAACGCCATTGGACCCAACGACGTGGCCGCCCTGCGCCGGGTCCTACCGGCCGAGGGGCCCATGGTGCTTTGGGCCCTGGAGCGGGTGGTGCCCGGCGGCGAGCAGCTCTGGCAAAAGCGCTGTTTTCCCAACCGGCCCGAGGTGCGTTTCCAGGGCCGGGTGCACGAGCAGTTGCTACACCCGTCCAACTGGCCCCAGAAGGCCACTCCGGTGGTGGTGCTGCACTGGGGATACCAGGACAAGCGGCGCCTGGCCGAAAAGGGCCGCTACTACCAGGGCCTTTTAGAGCAAATGCTCGCAGACGACCCCGAGGACTTTTACGCCCACTTCCAACTGGCTCGCTGCCGGCTCAACCAGCGCGAGTTCACCTTGGCCCGGCGCGAGTTGGAGCAGGTGGTCGGCTCTGGCGAGGCCCGCGAGCTCAACCGCGAGCTGTGGGCCCACGGCCACTACCTCCTGGCCCAGGTTTTGGACCGCCAGGGCGAGCCGGCCCGGGCCGCAGCTATATTTGAGCAATTACTTAAGCAAATGCCCGGCCACGGCCTAACCCTGTACCAGGCCGGCCGCCTGGCCTACTCCCACCGCGACTGGCCAGCGGCCGCCGATTACCTGGGCCGGGCCGTAGCCGCAGGCATTGGCGCCCCGGTGGTGGATGCTGAGCCGGATAAGATGATGTTTTTAGCCTACTTTTTCCTGGGCCGCTCCCTGGCGGCCCAGGGGCGCCACGCCGAGGCCATCGCGGCCTTGGGCCAGGCGACCGGCCGCGACCCGGACAACCTGGCGGCCCGCACCGCCCTGGCCGAGAGCCTGCTGGCCCGTGGCGACCGTGCCGGCGCGCGCCGGGAG
>JAMOVV010000047.1 GCA_027067385.1 Desulfarculaceae bacterium | reverse complement strand
GCTCCCGGTGAAGGGTTCGGCGCCCAACGTCGGCCTAGGAAGGCTTCGTCACCCGTAGCGTGTCGGGCGGGGCGGTCAGGCAGGAGCGGCAGTGGACGCTCCCGGTGAAGGGTTCGGCGCCCAACGTCGGCCTAGGAAGGCTTCGTCACCCGTAGCGTGTCGGGCGAAGTAATCAGGCAAGCAGTTCGCCCCACACGGTCGCCGCCCCCCGCCGCCCCCCCGCCGCCCCCCGCCGCCTACTGGCGCGGCGGGTTGCTGCGGGTGTCGATCACCACGCCTTTGAGGGCGTCCAGCGACTTCTCTTCCTTCCAGCGCTCGTGTTCTTCGTTGCGCTGCATCTCCTGCTGGACATCGCCGCCGGCGCGGTAGAGTACCTCGCCCTGGTTCTCCTGATAGGCGGGCTGGCTGGTGCGGCCCTGCTTCTCCTGCTCCAACATCTTCTCGATCACCGCGTCGGATACCCCGGCCTTCTTGAGCCGGATGACCTCCTCCGGGCTCAGGGCCCAGGCATTAGCCGCGGCGGCGGCCAGGAGAACCAGCGCGCTGAAAAGGACCCCAAGGCGCATGGGACGCCTCCCGTGACCCGGCGTTGACAGGCAGCCCGCCCTGCCCTAGACTTGCAGGGTCACTGCCGAAAATCTTCAGACACCATCTGCGGCCGGGTCATGCAGCAGATACAGATGTCCTTGGCAAATTATATCACCCTCTCGCGCCTGCCGCTGTTGCTGTTGGTGGTGGCCCTGCTTTACATGCCCTGGCCGGGCACCAAGTTCGCCGCCCTGGGACTTTTGCCCATCCTCTATCTCATGGACTGGCTGGATGGGTATGTGGCCCGCCAGAAGAACCAGGTCACCGACCTGGGCAGCGTGCTGGACATCGCCATCGACCGGGTGGTGGAGAACGTCTTGTGGATCGTCTTCGCCCACCAGGGACGCGTTCCGGTCTGGATCCCCATCCTGTTCATCATCCGCAGCTTCGTCATCGACGCGGTACGCTCTTTCGCCCTGAGCCGCGGTCGCAGCGCCTTCGGCATGATGCGCTCGCGCTGGGGGCGCTTTCTGGTGGCCGGGCGCTTCATGCGCGGGCTCTACGGACTGGCCAAGGGCGCCGCCTTCGGGGCGCTGGCCCTCAACTCCGGCCTCATGGCCCTGGGGCCGGCCGGCAACGCAACCTTGGCTTGGTCGCTGCCGGTGGAGTGGATTTTGGTATACTTGGCAGTAGCGCTCTGTCTGGTGCGGGCGGTGCCGGTGCTGTTGGACCTGAGACAACTGCTGGAGGTGCCGCCGGAATAAAGCGTGGTGCCCATCATGTGCCCCGACTCCAAGACCGCCGCCTTCTTCGACATAGACCGTACCCTGGTGCCGGGACGCACCATGGAGCGGCTCTTTCTGCCCTTTCTGATCCGCAAGCGCTATTGCCGCGCCTCGGACCTGGCCCGCTACCTGGGCTATCTGGCCCGTAACCTGGGCGAGATGCACGGCCAGCTCATCCACGCCAACAAATATCACCTGAAGGACAAGGACGCCCGGGAGCTGGAGCGCCTGGCCGCCGAGTGCTTCCAGCGCAAGATACGCCCCCTGGTGAGCCCCGCCGGGCGCAGGGCGGTGGAGGAGCACCGCCGGGCCGGGCATCTGGTGGTGCTGGTCACCGGCACCCTGCAACCTTTGGCCGAGCAGTTGCGCCGGGAGCTGGGGGCCGATCTGGTGCTGGCCGCCCGCCTGGCCGAAGACAGGGGACAGCTACGCGGCACCCTGGCCAACCCCAGGCCCTATGGCCCGGAGAAGGCGCGCCTGGTCCGGGAAGTGGCCCGTCGCCGGGGACTGGACCTCCAGTGCTGCTACGCCTACGGCGACCACCGCTCGGACGTGCACCTGCTGGAGACGGTGGGCAATCCCCGGGCGGTGAACCCCGACCCCGCCCTGCGCCTGGCCGCCCGCAAGCGGGGTTGGCCCATCTTGAACTTCTGATTCCCACCGGCGGGGATGAGAAAAAGGCCCTTTCCGCCGGGAGCGGAAAGGGCCTTGGTTTCGGTCGCGCGGCAGCCCTAGGGCCGGTTGAAGACGTAGTTGAGCTGGCCGTTGGGCAGGCGGTTGGCCTGGGCCTTGAGCTCCATGCCGATCTCGAGTTCTTCCAGGGGAACATCGCCGATGCGGCCGAACACCTTGTAGTCGCCGTAGTCCAGCACCGCGATGGCGTAGGGCAGGTCGTCGGTGAAGCCGATGGGGGCGTACATGAGCTGGCTGTAGGTCATGAGCCGGCCGGTGCCCTCCACGGTGAACCATTCCATCTCGGCCCGGTCCAGGCACTGGCAGCAGTGGGCGCGGGGCGGGAAATAGTGGGTGCCGCAGGTCTTGCAGCGGGTGCCGGCCACCTGGCCCTTCTCCAGGAAGTCCACGAAGTCGTTGACCTTGGTGGTGGCGGTGAAGCTGACGGTGCCGAACTTGGCGAACCGGGTGTCCATCTCCCTCTTTTTCTTCTTCTTGTCGCCCATGCCTAGTCCCTCCCCAGGATGGTGACGTTGCCGTACAGCCCCACGCCGCCGATGTTGTGCACCAGCCCGATGGCGGGGTCATTCACCTGCATGTCGCCGGCCTCGCCGCGCAGTTGCAGCACGATGGTGCGCAACTGGCTGCCGCCGGTGGCGCCGATGGGATGGCCCTTGGAGAGCAGGCCGCCGTCCACGTTCACCGGGATGGAGCCCTCCTTGTAGGTCTCCTTGGCCCGGATCAGCTCCGGCCCCTGGCCCGGCTCGGCGAAGCCCAGGTTCTCGTAGGCCATCATCTCGGCGATGGTGAAGCAGTCGTGCACCTCGGCCACGTCTATGTCCTTGGGCTCCACCCCGGCCATGCGGTAGGCCTCCTGGGCGGCCAGCTCGGCCACCCGCAGCCCGTGGAAGCGGTCGCGAAGCGCCATGTTCACCGGCATGGAGGCGGCGCCCACCCCCAGGATCCAGACCGGCTTCTTCACCCCCAGGGTCTTGATCTTCTCCTCGCTGGCCACGATCACCGCCGAGGCGCCGTCGGCGTTGGCGCAGCAGTCGAAGACCTTGAGCGGACGCGACACCGGGTCG
>JAMOVV010000046.1 GCA_027067385.1 Desulfarculaceae bacterium | reverse complement strand
TCTGACCGCTCATCCACAACACCGAGAAAGACAGCGGCCGGCTGATGTGCCACAGGCTCAGCAGGAGGTAGTAGGCGATGCTCACCGGCACCCCCGAGCAGACCAGGCTCACGGCCAGCGAGAGCTTGAGCCGGTGGCGGGTGAGGAAAAAGATGACCAGGTACGACGCCAGCGGCAGGCCCATGACCAGGGCCATGAGCCAGAAGATCGTGTCGCCGGGGTGTACCGCGGTAACCATCGTCTACCCCTTCAGCTCCCGCGCCTGCTCGATGTTGATCGAGTGAATCTTGCGGAACAGGGCCAGGATTATCGACAGGGCGATGGCCGCCTCGGCGGCGGCTATGCCCATGATGAACAACACCACGATTTGGCCCACCGCCGGATCGGGGGCCAGGAAACGGTTGAAGGCCATGAAGTTGAGGCTGGCCGCGTTGAGCATCAGCTCCACGCTGATGAGCATGGCGATGAGGCTGCGCCGCTGCAACAGCCCGAACATGCCGATGCAAAACAAAAACAACGACAAAAACAGGTAGACCAACAGGCTGTTCATGGGCCGCCCTCCTCCTTGCCGCCGGTTGGGCCGCCGGAGTGCCGGGCCCCGCCCACCGCCGCGGCGGTGATGATGGAGCCCACGATGGCCAGCAGCAGCACCAGGGATATGAGCTCGAACATCAGCTCGTAGTTGGTCAGCAGCAGGTGACCCAGCCGCTTGATGGACCAGTCGTGGGTGCGGATGAGGTGGGCCTCCCAGGGGGTGCGGGTGATGATCACCGAAAAGGAGACGAAGACCACTGCGGCCACGATTAGGCTGAAGACCACCTTGGGACGCCAGCGGGGCGGGATGCGCAGGTGCATGGGCTGCGAAAGCATGATGGCAAAGACGATGGCGATGCAGATGGCCCCCACGTAAATGAGAATCTCCATCACCGCCAGGAACTCGCTGCCCAGGAAGATGAACAGGCCGGCTATCCCCACCAGGGCGGTGGCCAGCCCGAAGACGTTGTAGACGATGTTCTTGAGCAGCACCGCGATGAGCGCCCCCACCACCGTGAGGGCCACCACCAGGACAAAGGCGATGTGGGCCACCACGGTGGGATTTATGTAGCGGGTGATCTCGCCCATCAGCCTGGGCTCCTCTCCAGCCTGGCCACCAAGTCCACCACCGTCTGGTAGCGGCTGGTAAAGGCCTGTTCGTACTCAAAGGAAAAGGCCAGCGCTCCCTCGGGGCAATACTGCACGCACAGGCCGCAAAAACTGCAGCGCGAATAGTCAATGTAGAAAAAGCGTAGCCGGGTGCGGTCCGCGGCTTGGTCCTTCACCCCGCGCACCTTGATCACCGCGCTGGGGCAGGTGCGGGCGCACTCGCCGCAGGCCACGCACAGGGGCTGGCCGGTCTGCTCCGAGCGCTTCAGCTCGATATGGCCGCGGTAGGCCGCGGGCAGCTCCAGGGCCTGGCGGGGATACTGCACGGTCACCGGGCGGTGGAACATGTAGCGGATGGTAACCCCCAGCCCGGCGATGAGCGACCAGGCCCCGCTAAATATCTCGCGTATGTACGTCCAAAGCACCCTCACGCGGCTCCTAACCTATGCTGGGTCGTGGCAAGCCGTCCATGGCTTGCCACTCTTGGGCTTGCCGGAAGTAAATCCCGGCAAGCCCTCGCGGCGGCGGCAACCGCCGGTTGCCGCCACCCGGCCGGGCCATCCATGGCCCGGGGGAAACCACCGAATCCCCTATTACAAACCCGACCCCTCACGCGGCACCCACCAGCTTCATCACCAGCCCGGTGAGCAACAGGTTCACCAAGGCGATGGGGATCATGTACTTCCAGGCGAAATTCATCAGTTGGTCGAATCGCAGCCGGGGATAGGTCCAGCGCACCCACATCACCCCGAAGATGAGCAGGTAGACCTTGAGCAGGAACCACCAGGGGCCGTCGGCCACCGGGCCCCGCCAGCCGCCGAAGAACAGGGTGGTGGCCACCGAGGCCACGATGAACATGTTGGTGTACTCGGCCAGGAAGAACAGGGCGAAACGCATGCCCGAATACTCGGTGTGGAAGCCGGCCACCAGCTCGCTCTCGGCCTCGGGGATGTCAAAGGGCGCGCGGTTGGTCTCGGCGATGGCCCCGATGAGATACAGCAGCCCGGCCACCGGCTGGTAGAAGATGAACCACACCCCCTCCTGGGCCTCCACGATGCCCTGCATGCTGAAGGTGCCGGCCAGGATCACCACGCTCATGGCCGAGAGCAAAAGCGGTATCTCGTAGGCCACGTTCTGGGCCACCGAGCGGATGGCCCCCAGCAGGGCGTACTTGTTGTTGGAGGCCCAGCCGCCCAGCAGGATGGCCAGCACGTTGAGCCCGCCGAGGCTGAAGATGAGCAGCAGCCCCACGTTGAGATCGCGCACCTGCAGGTTGGGGCCAAAGGGCAGCACCACGAAGGGCACCATCACCGGCGCGAAGACCAGCACCGGCCCCAGCACGAACAGCAGCCAGGAGACCGGCTGCGGGGTGATGAGCTCCTTGGCCACCAGCTTGACCCCGTCCACGATGGTCTGCAGCAGGCCGAAGGGTCCCACCTCCTTGGGGCCGATGCGCAGTTGGATGTGGGCGGCCACCTTGCGCTCGGCCCACACCAGGAACATGGCGTTGACCTGGATGAACAACAGGACCAACACCAGCCCCAGCACCAGGGCCAGGATATCCGGCCCCAGGAACCCGGCCACCGCCTGCCCCAGGCCGGACATGTAATCGCTCACGCCCTGCATCAGCGGTCTATCTCCGGCATCACCACGTCGATGCTGCCCAAGATGGCGATGGTGTCGGCCACCAGGGTGCCGGGCAACAGCGACGGCAGGACGCTGAGGTTGTTGAACGAAGGCACTTGCCACTTCATGCGCAGCGGCACCCGGCCGCCGCCCGACACCAGGTAGATGCCCACCCGCCCCCGGGCCGACTCGTAGGTGAACAGGTAGTCACCGGGGTCGGGCGTCGGGTGCTGCGGCGCCGGGGCTTTCACCTCGCCCTCGGGCAGGCGCTCCAGGGCCTGCTCCACGATGCGCAGGCTCTGCTCGATCTCCTGCAGTCGCACCATGAAGCGGTCGAAGCAGTCGCCGTTTTGTCCCGTCGGTATCTCGAAGTCCAGCTCCGGGTAGAGGCTGTAGGGCTCGGCCCGGCGGACGTCGTAGTCCACGCCGCTGGCCCGCAGGCAGGGACCGCTGAAGCCGGCGGCCAGGGCGGTGTCGGCGTCCACCACCCCGATGCCCCGGGTGCGGTTGATGAAGATAATGTTCTTGCTCACCAGGGTGTGGTAGTCCGCCAGCCGGCGGCGCATCTTGGGGATGAAGGCCTCCAGGCCGTCGCAGAAGGCCTGGTTGAGGTCGCGGGCCACGCCGCCGAAGCGGCAGTAGTTGTAGGTTAGCCGGCTGCCGGTGATCTCGCCCAGCACGGCCAGGAGGTCCTCGCGGTCGTCAAAGGCGTAGAGGAACGGGGTGATGCCCCCCAGGTCCAGCAGGTAGGCCCCGAACCACAGCAGGTGGCTGCCGATGCGGTTGAGCTCGGCGCAGATCACCCGGATATACTCGGCCCGGGGCGGCACCGCGATGCCGCAGGCGCGCTCCACCGCCAGGCAGTAGGCGTGGTTGTACATCAGGGCGGCCAGGTAATCCATGCGCCCGGTGTTGGGTAAAAACTGGCTCAGGGTGCGTTGCTGGGCCATGTGCTCATGGCCGCGGTGGCTGTAGCCGATGATCGGCTCGCACTCCACGATGCGCTCGCCGTCCAGGCGCAGCAGCAGGTGCAGCACGCCGTGGGTGGAGGGGTGCTGGGGCCCCAGGTTGAGGTAGAAGGTATCGTCGGTGAGCGTGGCCCGCAGCATCAGTCGCGCTCCAGATCGAAGTGGTCGCCGTCGTGCTGCTCGCCGGCCTGGAAATCATGGCGCAAGGGGTGGAAGTCGGCGTCGGCCGGCAGCAGGATGCGCTTGAGGTCCGGGTGGCCGTCGAAGCGCTGGCCGAACATGTCAAAGACCTCGCGCTCCTGCCAGTTGGCCACCGGGTAGATGTCGCAGATGCTGGGCGCCGGCTGGCCCTCGGCCGTCCGCAGGGCCACCTTGAGACGCCAGCCGGCGGCGGGCCGGCTGAAGAAGTAGACCAGCTCCAGGCCGTGGCCGCGGTCCACCGCGGTGATGAACTCCAGCACCAGGCCGCTGTCGGCCAGCACCCGGGCCAGGCATCGCAGGCGCTCCACCTCCAGCCAGATGGTGTGGGAATAGCCGCACAGGGCCGGCTCGGCCTCTTGCCAGGACAAGGACCCACACCGGTCATCCAAGAGCCTTTTCAGTTCATGCAAAGAAGCCTCCGCCTCCATGGCCAGCTACGATCTCTCCCCGGCCGGATCACGGCGCTCCCCGCCTGTGGCGCTTGAAACGCCGCAGTACGTTGGTCCGGCCTCCCTGGGTCAATTGATCTTGCAGTTCCAAAAATCCCTGGATCAGGGCCTCGGGCCGCGGCGGGCAGCCCGGCACGTAAACATCCACCGGCAGAATCTTGTCCGCGCCGTTGACGATGGCGTACTGCCCCGGGTAGGCGAAGGGACCGCCGCTGATGGCGCAGTTGCCCATGGCCAGCACCCACTTGGGCGCGGGCATCTGTTCGTAGAGGGTCACCACGGTGGGGGCCATCTTCTTGCTGATGGTCCCGGCCACGATCATCAGGTCGCTCTGGCGGGGCGAGGCCCGAAACACCCCGGCCCCAAAGCGGTCCAGGTCGAAGCGGCTGGCCCCGGCGGCCATCATCTCGATGGCGCAGCAGGCCAGTCCGAAGGTCATGGGCCAAAGCGAATTGGCCCGCAGCACATCCAGCACCTCTTGCAACACGCCGAGACGTATGCGGGGGTCCAGGCCCTGGGGCTCTACCACTCAAACACCCCCTTTACCCAGGCATAGACGATGGCCAGCGACAGGATCACCACGAAGATGGCTATCTCGATCAAGTCGCGCCAGGGAAAATCTCCAAAGGCCAGCAGCACCGGAAAGAGATAGAGCACGTCCACGTCAAAGGCCAGGAAGATCAGGGCGAAGAGATAGTAGGCCACCCCGAACTGGATCCAGGCCTGGCCGATGGGCATCATGCCCGACTCGTAGCTCACTAGTTTTTTAAGGCCGGTGCTGCGGGGACTGATGAGGTAGGCCACTACGATGGGCACCACCGCGAAGGCGAAACCCACCAGCAGGAAAACAAAGACGAAGAAGTAGTCCAGGTGCAGGTGTCCGGGCATGGACCGTCCCGCTTCCTTAGATAAAGGTCTGTCTACTTCCGTATGAGAGGCTGTCGGCGCAGGCGCCTATTGAGCATGAGTAGGAATCGCAGCGCGAAATTCCTCACCTCGTTTCTAACTAACATACTAATCGGTCGCACCGGCGCGGCGTCAAGGCCTTTTTTAATCCCCAGGTTTTATGGGGCCTGCGGACGCCACCCGCCGGCCGCCCGGGCCCGGCGTGGTTTTGCCCGCATAAACACTGGGCTAACGCGCGCCGCCGGCCACCGGCCGCCAGGCCTTTTTAGCAGATGCGCGGCAGGGCTTCTCCGGCCAGCATGTCCAGGATGCGGCGGCCGCCCACCGCGGTTTGCAGCCACACCCGGCCGGCCGGCGACTCGCCCACCGCGCCGATGATGGCGGCTTGGGCCCCCAGGGCGTGGGCCCGCATGACCTCCAGGGCCGGCTCGGCCTCCTGGGGCGGGGCCACCACGATGAGCTTGCCCTCGTTGGCCAAATACAAGGGGTCCAGGCCCAGCAGCTCGCAGACTCCGCGCACCCCCTCGCCCACCGGGATGGCCTCTTCGTCGAGCTCCATGGACACCCCGGCGGTGGCCGCGATCTCGTTGAGGGTGGTGGCCAGGCCGCCGCGGGTGGGGTCGCGCAGGGTGTGGATGTTGGGGCAGGCCTCCAGCAGCTCGGAGATCATCCCCTGCAGGCCGGCGGAGTCGCTTTGTAGGTTGGCCTCCAGGTTGAGCCCCCCGCGCAGGGCCATGATGGTCACCCCATGGTCGCCCATGGTGCCCGAGACCAGCACCTTGTCGCCGGGGGCGGCCAGGTGGGCCCCCACCTCGCGGCCCTCGGGGATCACCCCGATGCCGGTGGTGTTGATAAATACCTTGTCGGCCTGGCCGCGCCCCACCACCTTGGTGTCGCCGGCCACCACCCGCACCCCGCAGGCCTTGGCCGCCGCGGCCATGGAGGCCACCACCCGCTCCAGCACCGCGACGTCCAACCCCTCCTCCAGCACGAAGCCGGCGGTGAGGTACAACGGCCGGGCCCCGCGCATGGCCACGTCGTTGACCGTGCCGTGCACCGCCAGGGAGCCGATGTCGCCGCCGGGGAAAAACAGGGGGTCCACCACGAAGGTGTCGGTGGAGACCGACAGGCGGCCGGCCGGCGCGGCCAGCACCGCCGCGTCGTCTAAAGGGTCCAGCAGCTCGTTGCCCAGGCGGCGGGCGAAGACCCGCTGCACCAGCTGGTGGCTGGCCCGTCCCCCGGCCCCGTGGTCCAGAAGTATGGTGTCCTTGGCCAAGGTTTAGTCCCTCCGATACTTGTAGTAGGCCGCGCAGGTGCCCTCGGCCGAAACCATGCAGGGACCCACCGGGTTAACCGGGTTGCAGGCCTTGCCGAACAGTTGACACTCCGGCGGCCGGATAAGCCCGGTGAGCACCTCGCCGCAGCGGCAGCCGGGCGGATCGCCCACCGGCTCCACCTCCAGGTCGAAGCGCTCCCGGGCGTCCAGGTGGCGGAACTCCTCGGCCAGGTCCAGGCCGCTGTCAGGGATCACCCCCAGCCCGCGCCAGGGGGCGTCGGCCGGCCGGTAGACCTGGTTCATCACCGCCTGGGCCTGGGGGTTGCCCTGGGTAGAGACCGCCCGGCCGTACTGCACCTCCACCCGGGGCTGGCCCGCCTCGATCTGCTGGATGAGCATCAGGATGCTGGCCATCACGTCGGCCGGCTCAAAGCCGCTCACCACGCAGGGCAGGCGGTAGTCGCGCACCACCTCCTGGTAGTAGGCGGTGCCGATGACCGTGGTGACGTGGCCGGGACACAGGAAGCCGTGCAGGCCCAAGTCCGGGCCGGAGAGCAGGGCGTTCATGGCCGGCGGCAGGAGCTTGTGCATGGGCAGCAGGCTGAAGTTGTCCAGCCCCTGGGCCTGGGCGGCCAGGGCGGCGGCGGCCGCGGTGGGCGCGGTGGTCTCAAAGCCGATGGCCAAGAACACCACCTGGTCCCCGGGGTTCTCGGCCGCCAACTGCACCGCGTCCAGGGGCGAGTAAATCACCTCCACCCGGGCGCCCCGGGCCCGGCGCTGGGCCAGGGTGCCCACCGAGCCGGGCACCCGCACCAGGTCGCCGAAGGTGGCCACGATCACCCCGTCGAGCTCGGCCGCCAAGATGGCCCGGTCGATCTCCTCGGTGGCGGTGACACACACCGGGCAGCCCGGCCCGCTGATCATCTCCACCGTGGGCGGGAAAAGATGATGTAGCCCGTGGCGGGCGATGGCCATGGTGTGGGTGCCGCAAAGCTCCATGAAGCGCACCGGGGTGCGGCTCACCTCGGCCATCTTGGCCGCCAGGCGCTTGACCAGCTCCGGGTCGCGATATTCGTCAACGTATTTCAAAGCGCGTTTCCTTATGGTGATAGTATCGGCCGGCTACTTTTCCGGCCGGCGGCCCAGCACCGTCTGGCGGCGGCCGGTGAGCCCCCGGGCCCAGGCCGCGGCCGCGGCCACCGCCTGGCCCAGGCTCACCCCCCCGTCGTTGGCAGGCACCGCCGCCGCAGTATATGCCTTTAACCCCCGCCGCTCAAGCTCCGCCGGCAGGCGCACTAAAAGCTCGGCGTTCATCATACAGCCGCCGCCCAGGCATACCTGCTCCAGCCCCAGCTCCCCGGCGGCCAGGGCGGCCATCTCGGCCAGGGACTCCACCAGCCCGTTATGAAAGCGCGCGGCCATGATTCCGGCCGGCCGGCCGGCGGCGGCGTCGGCCGCCAGCTCCCGCAGCATCGGCTCCCAGTCCAGCACCAGCCGGCCACCGCGGCGGTGCAGGCCAAAGCCGTAGGCCCCCCCCTCGGCCGGGTCTATAGCCTGCTCCAGCTCCACCGCGGCCTGGCCCTCGTAGGCCGCCTGGCCCCGCACCCCGGCGATGGCCGCCACCCCGTCAAAGAGCCGGCCCAGGCTGGAGGTGCGCGGCGTGTTGAGCCCGGCGGCGATCATGCGCCCCACCAGTTCCAGGTGCTCGGCGTGACGCGCCGTGAGCTCCAGGTCCAACTCCCCGGCCGCCGGGCCGAAGATCGCCAGCAGCAGGGCCAGGCCCACCCGCCAGGGCTGCTTTACCGCCGCCTCGGAGCCGGGCAAAGAAAAGCGCCGCAGCCGACCCACCCGCCGGTAGTCGTCCAGGTGGGCCACCAGCAGCTCGCCGCCCCAGATGGTGCCGTCGGGGCCGAAGCCGGTGCCGTCCAGGGCCAGCCCCAGCACCGGCCCGGCCAGGGAGTGCTCGGCCATCACCGCCACGATGTGGGCGTGGTGGTGCTGCACCCGCACCAGGGGCAACCCCTGCTTTTGGGCCCAGCCGGTGGAGAGGTAGTCCGGGTGCAGGTCGCAGGCGATCACCGCCGGCTCGGCCTCCAGGATGCGGGCCAGGTGGCCGGCGGTGAGCTCGAAGAACTCCAGGGTCTCCAGGTTGGCCAGGTCGCCCACGTGTTGGCTGACAAAGGCCTGGCCGCCGCGCAGCAGGCACAGGGTGTTCTTCTGGTGGGCGCCAGCGGCCAGGATGGGCGGGTGGTCCGGGGGGGCCAGGGACTCGGCGATCATCAAGGGGGCCGGCACGTAGCCCCGGCTGCGGCGGTATTGCCGCAGGACCCCGCCCAAGGAGCGCACCACCGAGTCGTCGCTGCGCAGGTATATCTCGCGGTCGTGCAGCAGCATGAGATCGGCGATGGCCCCGCGCCGGGCCAGGGAGCCGATGCGCTCGGCCGCCTCGCGGTTGTCCAGGCAGATGGGTTCCTCGCTCACGTTGCCGCTGGTCATCACCAGGGCGTCAAACCCCTGGTCCATGATGAGGTGGTGCAGCGGGGTGTAGGGCAGCATCACCCCCAGCAGGCGGTTGCGCGGGGCCACCGCGGGAGCCACCCCGGCGCCGGGGCGCACCGGGGCCAGCACGATGGGCCGCTGCCGGCCGGTGAGCGCCTCGGCGGCCACCGGGTCCAGCTCCACCAAGCGCCGGGCCGCGGGCAAATCCGGCACCATCACCGCCAGGGGTTTTTCCTCGCGGTGCTTGCGCCTCCGCAGGGCGGCCACCGCCTGGTGGTTGAAGGCGTCGCAGGCCAGGTGAAACCCGCCGAGCCCCTTGACGGCCAGCACCTTGCCCTGGCGCAGGGCCTCCGCCGCCGCGGCCACCGGGTCGTGGCAGGGAATCTCCACCCCGTCGGGCCCGGCCAGCCACAGGCGCGGCCCGCAGGCGGGACAGGCGTTGGGCTGGGCGTGGAAGCGCCGGTCGGCCGGGTCGTCGTATTCCGCCTGGCAGGCGGCGCACATGGTGAAGGGGCTCATGGTGGTCTGGGGCCGGTCGTAGGGGATGTCCTGGATGATGGTGTAGCGCGGGCCGCAGTGGGTGCAGTTGATGAAGGCATAGCCAAAGCGCCGGTCGGCCGGGTCGCGCATCTCGGCCAGGCAGGCCTCGCACACCGCCGCGTCCGGGCTGATGAGGGTGCGCCGGGTGCCGGCCCGGCTGGCCCGTATCTCAAAGCCGTCCCCATCGCCCCCGGGCTCCAGGTCCCGGCGCTGCACGCCGGTGATCATGGCCAGGGGCGGGGCCATGGTGCGCAGGCGGTCGAAGAACAACTCTACGTCGGCCGCCGCGCCGACCACCTCCAGCTCCACCCCGGCCGCGGTATTGGTCACCCAGCCCGACAGCTCCAGACCGATGGCCAGATTGTACACAAAGGGACGGAAGCCCACCCCCTGCACCACCCCGCTCACCGAGGCCCTCACCCGGGCTATGTCCACCTCCGGCGGCATGCGTCCACGGCCTTCCCTTTTTACCCCGGCCAGTTGATCCCTGACGCTCGAATATAACCGACTCCCGCCCCTTTTGCAGCAATTTAGCGCCGCCCGGCCAGCCACCCCGGCGCAGTGGCTTGCGCCGCGACCGCCAAACATCTAACATGGTCTCGCTATGCGCCTGCGCCGCGGTGGACCGTCGCCCTGGTGGGGTTTAGTTAAGTTACCGGTGGGGGATGATGATGCCTGAATATCGTCCGAGCCCGCGGCTAAGGACCGGGCGGGTGGTGGTAGCGGCCCTGCTGGTCATGGCCTTGCTCGGGTCCGTGGCCCAGGCCAGGGAATTGCAGATACGCTTTCACCGGCAGCACACCCAGGTGTGGTGCTGGGCGGCCACCATCGCCATGGTGCTGGAGTACGTCAAGGGCACTTCCCTGGAGGACTGCCAGGTGCTCTCGGTCTACGACCGCAGCCTCAACGGACCGGGCATCTGCTGCCAACAGCCCTTTCGCTGCAACCGCACCGGCTCCACCGCCGAGATGGGGCACATCATGCAAAACCTTTTCGGCATGCAGGGGGTCTACCTGCGGCGCGCCTTGACCATGGCCGAGATCAAGACCCAGATCGACAACCGGCGGCCCATCATCGCCGGCTTTCACCACGCCCGCGGCGGCCACGTGGTGGTGGTCTCGGGCTACGGCCCGGGCGATAAAATTATCGTGCTGGACCCCTTGTTCGGCAAGTACCAGGTGCCCTACCAGACCATCTTGCGAAACGGGCGCACCGGGGTGTGGGCCGAGACCTTTGTCATACAACCAGGCAAGACCTACCGCCGGCCCATCAGCACCGCGCGCCGCGGGCCCTCGGTGGGGCAGAGGTGCTGCACCCCCTACGGGGTGTGCCCCATGCCCTGGCCCGCCCGCCTGGGAGTCAACTGCTATTGCGTTAATAATAACCGCAGGTACTTCGGGGTGATCTGCCGCTGAGCCGGGTCGACGCCCCCCGCCCCCCGCCCCCCGCCTCGCCCGCGCGCCGGCGGGAGCCCTACCAGGATTTTCCCTGGCGCGTCATATCAGCCCCCACCATATCAACCCCGCCTCGCCATCAGCCTCACCTCGCCCCGGCGCGCCGGCGGGAGTTTAGGCCTTGGTCCAGTCCACCAGCCAGTCCACCCACCGGTCCACGCCCTCGCCGGTCTTGCACGAGAGGTCAAAGACCGACTGGTCCGGGTTGAGCTTGCGGCAGGAGTCGTGGATGCGCTCCAGGTCGCAGTCGATATAGGGCAGCAGGTCGATCTTATTGACCACCAGCACCCCGGCCTCGGCAAAGAGCTGGGGATACTTCGAAGGCTTGTCGTCGCCCTCGGTCACGCTGAGCACCGCCACCTTGAGGTCCTCGCCCAGGTCGAACTCCACCGGGCAGACCAGGTTGCCCACGTTTTCCACGATGAGCAGGTCCAACTGGTCCAGGTCAAAGGCCCCCAGGGCGCCGGCCAGCATGGAGCCGTCCAGGTGGCAGGCCCCCTTGGTCTCGATCTGCACCGCCTTTACCCCGCAGGCGGCTACCCGCTGGGCGTCCTCGGTGCTCTGGATGTCACCCTCCACCACCCCCACCCGCAGGCGGCCGGCCAGACGGCGGAGGGTCTGCTCCAGGAGCGAGGTCTTGCCGCTGCCCGGCGAGGAGATGAGGTTAAGCACCTTCACCCCGGCGGCGGCAAAGCGCCGGCGGTGCTCGGCGGCGATCTTGTCGTTGGCCTCTAAAATGGGCCTTTGTACTTCCACTTGCGCCATTTATCGCTCCTTGGCCCGCTATTTAAGCGGCGGTGAATCATCCTGGTCGCCGGCCGGGTCGCCCCGCTTGGCGGCCCCGGCCCGGCGGAAATAGCGCAGCACCCCCAGGATCAGCTTGCCCACCAGCAGGTAGATGAGGGGACTGACCAGCAGACCTGCCAGGTCACCGGCCTGGGGATGGGCCCAGTCAATGGGCAACCACAGGAGGCTGCCGATGAAAAAAAGCCCCACGATGACCAGGTAGGGCAAGAGCCATCCCGCCACCAGGCGCTGCCCCGGCCCGGCCCGGCGGTAGGCCGGGTCCTGGTCAATCTTCGGTCTCGATATAGGCAACCATCAGCTCCTGGCCCTGGGTGAGCTCCATGTCGGCCGAGCCGCACTCCGGGCACTCGAAAACCGGGTCGCTCATGTCTATGCG
>JAMOVV010000045.1 GCA_027067385.1 Desulfarculaceae bacterium | reverse complement strand
CTACTCGCTATTGCCCATGCATACCGCCGGCGAAACCATCCTGGCCCCGGAGCTGGCCGACAAGGTGCACGCCTACACTTGGTTCGTCAGCGCGGCCGACCGCTTCCAGGTGCAGCGGGGCACCAACCACTTCATCCCCAACGAGTTCCACCAAGTGCCGCGCCTTATCCGCGAGCACATGCAAGTGGACCTGGCGGTGAGCACCGTCTCGCCCATGGACGCGGCCGGCTTTTTCAGCTTTGGCGCGGTCAACGACTACATCACCACCGCGGCCCGCTGCTGTAAGCGCCTGGTGGTGGAGGTCAACCCCAACATGCCGCGGGTCTTCGGCCAGAGCCAACTGCACATCTCCGAGGTGGACGCGGTGGTGGAGAACCAGGCCGAGCTCCTGGAATACACCCCGGCCCCGGCCCGGCCCGAGGCCGCGGCCATCGGCCGGACCATCGCCGAGATGATCCCCGACGGGGCCACCCTGCAGTTGGGCCTGGGCGGCATCCCCAACGCGGTGACCCGTTACCTGGAGAACCACCGCGACCTGGGCATCCACACCGAGCTCTTCTGCCCCGGCATGACCGATCTCATCAAAAAGGGAGTTATCAACGGACGGCGTAAAAACCTGCATCCCCGCAAGCACGTGTTCACCAACGCCCTGGGCACCCGGGAGATGTACCGCTTCATGCACGACAACCCCTCCATGGCCGCCTACCCGGTCTCCCACACCAACTCGCCGGAGGTCATCGCCCAAAACGACAACCTCATCTCCATCAACTCCACCATTGAGGTGGACCTGGAGGGGCAGTGTAACTCCGAGTTCCTGGGGGGCTACCAATTCAGCGGCACCGGGGGCCAGTTGGACTTTGTGCGCGGCGCCTACAACTCCCGGGGCGGCAAGTCCATCATCGCCTTCTACTCCACGGCCAAGGACGGCGAGGTCTCGCGCATCGTGCCGCGCCTGGGGGCCGGCACCATGGTCACCACGCCGCGCATGGATACCCACTACCTGGCCACCGAGTACGGCGTGGTCAACCTCAAGGGCCGCTCCACCCGCCAGCGGGCCCTGGACATCATCAGCCTGGCCCATCCCAAGTTCCGCGACGACCTGTTGCAAGAGGCCCAGAAGATGCACCTGCTCTAGCCGGCGACTCCCCGCCGGCCAAGGAGATAGCCGTGCTCAACTACCTACCGCCCCTGGCCAGCGCCCTGCTCCTGGTGGGGCTGTTGTGGGCCGAAAAGGCCCAGCGGCCCTGGCTCAGCCTGGCCTGCAAGGTCCCCATCTCGGTGCTGTTTGTCATCACCGCCATGATCCAGCCCCACCCCCTGCCCTGGTATTACCACTACCTACTCATCGGGCTGACCCTGGGCCTGGTGGGTGACGTGTGCCTGGGCCTGCCGGGCGACAGAGCCTTTCGCATCGGCCTGGTCTCCTTTTTGGCCGGCCACCTACTCTACGTGCTGGCCTTTATTCGCCTGGCCCCGGCGGCCGGCTGGTTCACCTGGCCGGTGCTGGTTTTTCTGGCCGTGAGCCTGGGGGCCTTCTTATGGCTGCGCCCCAACCTGGGCCAGATGCTCATCCCGGTGTCGGCCTACATCGTGGTCATCACGGTTATGCTCATGGGCGCCTGGGCGGTGTTTTATGACGCGACCCAGGCCCGGCCGGCGGCCTGGGCTATCCTGGTGGGCGCCATCACCTTCTACATCTCTGACCTCTTGGTGGCCCGCGACCGCTTTGTGTCCAACGGGTGGATCAACCGCCTGCTGGGCCTGCCGTTGTACTTCGGCGGCCAGTTCCTGCTGGCCTTCAGCGTGGGCCTGGTGGGGTAGCCGCGCCGCACCGGGGATGACAGCCTTTCGCCAGCCGGGCGGGCCGGTTGGCGTCCCGCCCGCCTGGCCGAGGGCGAAGTGCTGCTAGGCGCGTAACCTCTTTTCATTGACCTGGCAAAGCTGATTAGCCTACCATAATTGTATGTATATGCTAAGTATCAGGTCCTGGTAACTACTCCCAATATAATTCAGCGCACGGCCAGGACAGGATATCGTGACCTCAAAACGACCCCAGGAGCACCGGGGCCCCTGGCAAAGGAGACACGGTGCTCAGGCTTTGATGACGGCATTCCCGGGGAGACGCTGCGCTGAGGTACCACAGCCTCATACTGGCCACCGCGTTGCTGCTGGTCCTGGCGATCACCGCCGGGGCGGGAGATCAATCCGTCACTGGGGTCAAGCCCATTGCCCTCACCCCCCGGGAGCGACGCTGGCTGGCGAACCATCCCCACCTGCGGGTGGCTCCCGACCCCGCCTTTCCCCCCATTGAATGGATAGATTCCCAGGGACGCTTTAAGGGCATAGCCGCCGACTTCCTGGCCCTGGTGGAAAAGAAACTGGGCGTCCGCTTCGAGATAGTGCACCTAGACAGTTGGAGCCAGGTACTCAAGCAAGTAAGACAGCACCGCGTAGATATCCTGTCGGCCGCCTCACCTTCGCGCCAGCGCCGGCGCTACCTCCGGTTCACCCGCCCCCACATCGTGTTGCCCGGCATGATCTTCATGCGCAACGACGTCCAAGGCACCTTCACCCTGGCTGACCTGCACGGCCGGCGTGTAACCGTGGTGGCCCAGTATGTCTGGCAGGACTACCTCACCAACGACTATCCCGAGCTGATCCTCATACCGGCGCCCTCCGCCGCCGCCGCCCTGAAGATGGTCTCCTTCGGCCAGGTGGAGGCCATGGTGGGCAACCTGGCCACGGCCACCTACTACCTGCGTAAAGAAGGTATAACCAACTTGCGCGTGGCCGGCAAAACCGAGTACTTCTCCTACTTGTCCCTGGCCTCGCGCAAAGACTGGCCCATGCTGCACACCCTGCTGGACAAGGCCCTGGCCGCCATCTCCCCCCAGGAAAGCCAGGCCATCCTTGACAGGTGGATACACATCCGGCGCCGACCCTGGTTCGCCAGCACCAAGCTCTGGTTCGGGCTCATCGCCGGCCTGGGACTGATGATCTTGCTGCTGGTGGGGGTGGCGGTGATCAACCGGCTGTTGTCGCGCAAGGTGTCCCAACGCACCAAGGAACTCACCTCCGAGCTTTCCGAGCGCCAGCGCGCCGAAGAGGCCCTGCTCGACAGCGAAGAGCGGCTGCGCCTGCTGGCCGACAACCTGCCCAACGCCATGGTCTACCAAATCGTGGTGGAGCCGGGTCGCCCCCGGCGCGTCACCTATGTCAGCGCCAATGTCCAGAGGCTAAACGAGGTGACCCCGGAAGCGGTGCTGGCCGACCCGGAGGTGCTATACAGGCAGGTGCTGCCGGAATACCGTAAAGAAATGCTGGCCAAGGGCCGGCAGTCGCTCAAGGACTTGACCACCTTCCACTGCGAGGTCTGTTCCCGCCTGCCCAGCGGCCGCCTGCGCTGGTTCGACCTGGCGGCCACCCCCCGCCGGCTCAGCGACGGCCGGGTGGTGTGGGACGGGGTGCAGGTGGACATAACCGACCGCAAGGAGGCCGAGGCCAAGATACAACAGAGCGAGGCCCGCTTCCGGGCCATCTTTGAAAACGCGCCGGTGGGCATGGCCTTGGTGGACACCAAGCGGCGCTTCCTCCAGGTCAACGCCCAGCTCTGCAACGCCTTGGGTTACCAGCCCGAGGAACTGGTGGGGCGTTCTTTTAACCAGTTCACCCATCCCGAGGATCGCCAGGGGGGCCGGGACCGCTGGCAAGAGCTGCTCACCGGCAACGTGGAGTTCAACCAGGCCGAAAAGCGCTACCTGCACAAGGACGGCCACGTGGTCTGGGTGCTGGTGGCCAACACCTTGATTCGCAACTCCGAGGGAGAACCCCTGTACTTCATAAGCCACCTCGTGGACATCAGCGCCCGCAAACAAGCCGCCGAAGAAAAGGCCCGGCTGGAGGCCCAGCTCAGGCAGTCGCACAAGATGGAGGCCATCGGCGTCCTGTCCAGCGGCATCGCCCACGACTTCAACAACCTTTTGCAGGCCATCAACGGCTATACCGACCTGCTGCTGCATGGCCGACCGGACGACGACCCGGAATATCACAAGCTGGCCAGGATCAGGACCGCCGGCAACCGGGCGGCCCGCCTGATCGAGCAACTGCTGCTTTTCAGCCGCAAGACCGAACCCGAGCGCCGCCCGCTGGACCTCAACCGGGAGGTCGAACAGACCATCAGGATCCTGGAGCGCACCATTCCCAAGATGATCGACATAGAGTTCCACCCCGCCGAAGACCTGTGGACCATCAACGCCGACCCGGTGCAGATCGAACAAGTGGTGCTCAACCTGGGGGCCAACGCGGCCGACGCCATGCCCGACGGCGGCAAGCTGATCATCGAGAGCCACAACGTCACCCTAAGCCACGAGTACACCTCCGAGCACCTCGGCATCGTGGCCGGCGAATATGTCTGCCTCACGGTCACCGACACCGGCCTGGGCATGGACCAGGAAACCACGGAACATATCTTCGAGCCGTTTTTCACCACCAAGGGAGTGGGCAAGGGAACCGGCCTGGGCCTGGCATCGGTCTACGGCATCGTCCAGGGCCACGACGGTTTTATCCACTGCTATAGCGAGGCGGGCCTGGGCACTACCTTCAAAATCTACCTACCGGTGATAGAGCCGGGACGGCGACGCGACCCCCGCCCGGCCACCGTGACCCCGGCGGCCCAAGGCAGCGAGACCATATTGTTGGTCGACGACGACGAGGCGGTGAGAGAATTCGCGGCCCAGGTCCTGCAAAATGCGGGGTACTCGGTGGTGCAGGCGGCCAGCGGTGAGGAGGCCCTGGAGACCTACACGGCCGGCCGGCAGGAGATCGACCTGGTGATCCTGGACATCGGTATGCCGGGGATGGGCGGCCACCTGTGCCTGCAAAAGATACTTAACCGGGACCCGCAGGCCAAGATAGTCATCGCCAGCGGGTACTCGCTCAACGGCCTGGTGAAAAAGACCCTGCAGTCCGGCGCCGCCGCTTATCTCGGCAAGCCGTACCAACTGGCCGACCTGCTGGGCACGGTGCGCCAGGTCTTGGACGGCGGTCCCCCGCCCCCGGCCGCCTGAGGGCCAGCCTCACCGCACCGAGCTCGCCAGCTCTCCCCCCAGCTCCAGGGCCCTTTGGTTTATCTCCAGGAAGGCGGGCGGAATCTTGCTCTGCACCGCCCGCCACAGGGACTCGGGCTTGACCAGGGAGGTGAGTCCCACCAGGGCCCCCAACATGCAGATGTTGAAAACCACCGGGTTGCCGATGGCCTCCATCACCGCCTGGTACATGGGCAGGGCCACCTGGCGGGCGTCAGACTTCTTGGCCGGGG
This sequence comes from Desulfarculaceae bacterium, assembly GCA_027067385.1. Classification (GTDB taxonomy): domain Bacteria; phylum Desulfobacterota; class Desulfarculia; order Desulfarculales; family Desulfarculaceae; genus JAMOVV01. The sequence goes on along the minus strand of JAMOVV010000045.1, from coordinate 46,035 downwards.
TCACCAGTTGGGAGTCGATGATCAGCAGGCCGCCGGGCCGTCCGATGCCCGAGTACTTGTTGTAGGCCTCCTGGGTGAGGCAGACCAGCACGTGGGGGCTGATGACCTTGGGGTAGCGGATGGGGTGTTGGGAGATGACCACGTCGGCCCGGGTGGCCCCGCCCCGGGCCTCGGGGCCGTAGGACTGGGTCTGCACCGCGTTGAGCCCCTCGTGCAGGGCCGCCGCCTCGCCCAGGATGATGGCCGCGGTGATCACCCCTTGGCCGCCGGAGCCGCTGAAGACTATGCGCGTGGTTTCCATGCTCCTACTCCTCGTGGCCCGACAGTTCCCGCACCAGCTCGCCGTAGGCGGCGCAGTACTCGGTGCGCGGCTCCTGTACCAAGATGCCCCGGGTTATCAGCCCGGGGTCCTGGGCCGCCCGCTGCGAGCCCGCTGGCGCGGTTATCTGCTTAAAGGTCTTCATCATGGCCACCGCGTCGCCGCCCTGGTTCTTGCGGCCGTAGTAGGTGGGGCACTGGCTCAGCACCTCCACCAGGGAGAATCCCTGGTGGGCGATGGCCGCGGCCAGCAGCTCGCGGGTCTCCTGGGCGTGGTAGGTGGTGGAGCGGGCCACGAACGAGGCGCCGGCCCCCCGGGCCAACTCCACCAGGTCGAACGACGGGTCCAGCACCCCGTAGGGCGCGGTGGTGGAGCGGTCGCCCTCGGGGGTGGTGGGTGAGGACTGGCCGCCGGTCATGCCGTAGATGCGGTTGTTGAGCACCACCGCCGTGAGGTCCAGGTTGCGCCGGGCGGCGTGGATCAGGTGGTTGCCCCCGATGGCCGCCGCGTCGCCGTCGCCCATGGGCACGATCACCGTGAGGTCCGGCCGGCCCATCTTCACCCCGGTGGCAAAGGCCAGGGCCCGGCCGTGCAGGGTGTGCATGGTATGAAAATCCAGGTAGCCCGGCATGCGCGAAGAGCAGCCGATGCCCGAGATCACCACCACCTCGTTCTGCGACAGCCCCAGGGAATCCACCGCTCCCACCAGGGCCGACATGACGATGCCGTGGCCGCAGCCGGGGCACCATAGGTGGGGGAAAAACCGCTCCCGGATATATCGCCGCGTATTCATGCTAAACCCCCTTGCCCAGGACCACGTGCAGCACCTGCATGATGTCCTTGTGCGAGATGAACACCCCGTCGTAGCGGTTGGCCAGGTAGACCCGCTCCGGCTGCTCGGCCGCCTTTTGCACCTCGCCGTGCAATTGCCCGCGGTTCATCTCCACCACCAGCACATGGCCGCGGCCGCGGCAGTACTTGCGCACCGTCTGGGCCGGGAAGGGCCACAGGGTGTTGAGCTCCAGCAGGCCAATCTTCATGCCGCGGGCGCGTCGCTGCTCCACCAGGTGCAGGGCGCTGCGCGCCGCGCTGCCGTAGGAGATGAGCAGCACCTCGGCGTCATCGCAGAAAAAGTCCTGGTAGCGGGCCAGGGTCTCGGCCCGGTTCTCCAGCTTGTCCACCAGGTGGTGCAGCAGGCCGTAGGCCACCGCCGGGTCGTTGGAGGGAAACCCCCACATGTCGTGCACCAGGCCGGTGACGTTGAAGCGGTGCACCCCGCCGAAGTCGCTCATGGGCAGGCGGCCGTCCTCGCGGGCCAGGTAGGGGTGGTAGTCGGTGCCCTCGGGCACCGAGGTGCGCAGGCGCTGCACCACCTCCACCTCCCCCGGCCCCGGGATCACCAGCTTTTCACGCATGTGGCCCACCACCTCGTCCAGCAGCAGGATCACCGGGGTGCGGTAGGTCTCGGCCAGGTTGAAGGCCTCCACGGTCATCAAAAAGACATCGGCCAGGTTGGAGGCGGTGAGCGCGATGATGGCGTGGTCGCCGTGGGTGCCCCAGCGGGCCTGCATCACGTCGCCCTGGGCCACCGCGGTGGGCATGCCGGTGCTGGGGCCGCCGCGCTGCACGTTCACCACCACGCAGGGAACCTCGGCCATCACCGCGTAGCCCAGGGCCTCCTGCATCAGGGAAAACCCCGGGCCGCTGGTGGCGGTCATGGCCTTGAGCCCGGTGAGCGAGGCCCCGATCACCGCGCACAGCGAGGCCAGCTCGTCTTCCATCTGGATGAAGCGGCCCCCGGCCTGCGGCAGGCGCTGGGCCAAAATCTCGGCGATCTCGGTGGACGGGGTTATGGGATAGCCGGCGTAAAAGTCCAGCCCGGCGTAGAGCGCCCCCTGCACCACCGCCTCGTTGCCTTGGGCAAAAATGGTTTCCTTGGGCATGACCCCTCCCTCAGCGCAGTTCGATGGCCAGGTCCGGACAGCGCATCTGGCACAGGCCGCAGCGCACGCAGTCCTCGGGACCGGTCCACCGGGCCTTGCCGTGCTCATCCAGGCTCAAGGCCTGCTTGGGACAAAAGGCCACGCAGATGCCGCAACCCTTGCACCAGTCTACATCGATTAGCACCGACAACTCTTCTTTGAGCGACCGTGATTCCATGATCGTTTTCCCTGGTTGGCGCCAGCGGCCGGCCGCGGCCGGGCTCACTGGCGCACGATGAACACCGAGCAGGGGGCGTGGCGCACCACCCGGGCGGCGTGGCTGCCCAAGAGATAATCGTCCATCTCCGGACGGTGGGCCGTCAACCCCAGGGCGGTGGGCAGGGCGGCGCGCCAGGAGCTGGGGTGGTCCAGGTCCACAGGCTGCAGGAGATTACAGTACATAATTATACCTCATCCCCGACGGCCATGAGCCGGCTCATCTCTTGCAAACGCTGGTGATAGCGCCGGTACAGCCGGTGGGCCTCGTCCAGGTCCACCCGGCGGAAGGCCACCCGGTCGCCCGGACGCAACTGGGCCACCCGTGGCAGGTCCACCGAAAGCACGGTGGCGATCTTGGCGTAGCCGCCCACGGTCTGCTCGCCCAGCAGGATGATGGGCTGGCCGTCGGCCGGCACCTGCACCCCGCCGGGGGCCAGGGGCTCGCTGATGATGCCCGCCGACCGGCCCCGGGCCAGGGGCACCTCCGGCCCCTGCAGGCGGCAACCCACCCGGTCGGTGTCCGGGGTCACCGTGAACTCCGAGGCGAAAAACACTGTCAGCCCTTGATCGAAGTAGTCATCCTGGGGACCCGGCAGGGCCCGCAAGTTCACCCGCCGCTCCCAGGCCGGCCGGTGCTCCGGCGGCAGGCGGCGTTGCCGGCGGCCGCCCGCCGGCGCGCCGGCGGCCAGCACGTCGCCGCGCCGCAGGGACCGACCGGCCAGCCCGCCAAAGCCCCCGCCCAGGTTGGTGGAGCGGCTACCCATCACCCGGGGCACCTCGATGCCGCCGGCCAGGGCCAGGTAGGCCCGCACCCCGGCGCGGGCCGTGCCCACGGTGAGCACGTCGCCCGGCTCCAGGCGCAGGCATTGCCACGCCTCCACCGGCCGCTGGTTGAGGCTAAGCGGCATGTCCGCCCCGGCCACCGCCAGGCTCACCGGGGCCAGGGCCTCCAGCTTGGCCCCGGCCAGGGTCATCTCCAGGGTGGCCGCGCCGTCCGGGTTGCCCACCAGCCGGTTGGCCACCCGATGCGAGAAGTCGTCCAGGGCCCCGGATACCGGCACCCCGAAGCGCTGCCAGCCGTAGCGGCCCAGGTCCTGCACCGTGCTCAACGGACCCGGCGCTATCACCCGCAGGACATCCACCGCCTCAACCCTCCGCCACCAGACGCCGGTACTCATCCTGGCTGATGGGCACGAAATGCAGCCGCCGACCGGCGCGCAGCAAGAAGGGGTCGTCGCGCCGGGGGTCGAAGAGCTTGCGCGGGGTGCGGCCGATGATGCGCCAGCCGCCCGGGCTGGCCACGGGGTAGATTCCGGTCTGGTCGTTGGCAATGCCCACGCTGCCGGCGGCCACCGTGGTGCGGGGAGACTCCAGGCGTGGGGTGTGCAGCCGGGGGTCGAGCCCGCCGAGATAGGGAAAGCCAGGCGTGAAGCCCATCATGTAGACGTGGTAGGCGACAGCGCTGTGCAACTCGACCACCTGCCGGGCCGAGAGCCGGTTGTGCCGGGCCACCATCTCCAGGTCCGGGCCGAACTCGCCGCCGTAGCACACCGGTATCTCCACCACCCCGCCGTCTTCCCGCCGCCCGGCGGCCTGGGCCAACTCCAGGGCGGCCAGGTGCCGGCTCACCTGCTGGTAGTCGGCCCGCAGCGGGTCATAGATGACCATCAGCGAGCGGTAGGCCCCCACCGCCTCCACCAGCCAGTCCGGCCGGTGCTGGTCCAAGGCCTCCAGGGCCCTCCCCACCAGCCGGTTGACGGCCGGGTCGATGGCGTCGCCCAGCTCCATGAGCACGGCGCGGTCGCCGCAGGGGCGCAGGACGGGCGGTGAAAATACCTGGGGCATGGGCCGCAATCCTACCTCAGGCGGCCGCGGCCATGGGACGAAGCTCAACGCCGCGCCCCGCCAGGGCCTGGCCGATGCGTTGCACCAATTCCACCGCGCCGGGGTTGTCGCCGTGCACGCACAAGGTGTCGGCCGCCAGGGGGACCCGGCTGCCGTCGTCGGCGATCACCTGGCCCTCCACGGCCATCATCAGGGCCCGTTGGGCCACCTGGTCCGGGTCGTGGATAACCGCGCCGGGCAGGTGGCGCGGCACCAGGGCGCCCTCGGGGGTATAGGCGCGGTCGGGAAAGGCCTCGCGGCAGACCCTGAGCCCCAGCTCCCGGGCCGCCTCGACCGCGGCCTCTCCCCGGCGACCGGCCAGCACCACCCAGCGCAGCCCGGGGTCCACCGCCGCCACCGCCCGGGCCACCGCCCGGGCCACCGCCGGGTCGGCCACCACCCGGTTGTAGAGCCCGCCGTGCGGCTTGACGTGGGACAGGGCCACCGCGTGGGCCTGGCAAAAGGCCTGCAACGCCCCCACCTGGTAGACGACGTAGTTGGTGATCTCCTCGGGGTGGCAGTCCAACCGGCGGCGGCCGAAGCCCATCCGGTCGGGGTAGCCGGGGTGGGCCCCCACGGCCACGCCGTGGCGCACGGCCAGGGCCACGGTGCGGTCCATCACCATGGGATCGCCGGCGTGCCAGCCGCAGGCGATGTTGGCGCTGGTGATATGGGGCATCACCTCCTGGTCATACCCCAGGCGGTAGGAGCCGAAGCTTTCACCCATGTCGCAGTTCAGATCGATGCTCATGCTTTTTTCCCCGCAGGCGGCCATGCCGGCGGCCGGACCCTACTTGGCAACCATGTACTCGGGCAGGAATAAAACGATCTCCGGGAAAATGGTGATGATGGCCGTGGTCAAAAGCATCAGGGCGAAGAAGGGCAAGGCGTAGCGCGCGATCTGCATGATCGGCTCCCGGGTGAGCCCCTGGATGACGAACAGGTTGAAGCCCACCGGCGGGGTGATCTGGCTCACCTCCACCATCAGCACCAGGTAGATGCCGAACCAGATGGGGCTGAAACCCACCGCCGTGACCATGGGCAGGGCGATGGGCAGGGTCATCACCACGATGGAGAAGCCGTCCAAGAGACAGCCCAGCACCACGTAGACCATCCCCAGCAGGATCATCAGGGTATAGGGCGAAAGCTCCAGCCCCACGATGAACTTGGTGATCTCGGCCGGGATGCCCAAGAAGCCCATCACCCGCGAGAGGTAGCCGGCCCCCAGCACGATGAGCATGATCATGGCGTTGGTCTTCACCGCGCCCTTGAGGCACTCCATCAGGATCGACCAGGTCATCTGGCGGTTGATTACCGAAAACAAGAGCGCGCCGAACACGCCCAGGGCGGCGGCCTCGGTGGGGGTGGCGTAGCCGGCGTAGATGGAGCCCAGCACCATCAGGATGAGCAGGAGGGTGGGGGCCAGGTCCTTGAGCCCGCGCAGGCGGTCGCCCCAGGTGTAGGTCTCCTGCATGCGCGGGGCGATCTCGGGCCGCCTTATGCCCTGGTACATGATGTAGGCCATGTACACGCCGGCCAGCAGCAGGCCCGGCACGATGCCGGCGATGAACATCTTGCCGATGCTCACCTCGGCCAGGATGGCGTAGACGATCATGATCAGGCTGGGCGGGATGAGAAAACCCAGGGTGCCGGCCCCGGCCAGGGAGCCCATGGCCATGCGCTTGTCATAGCCCAGCTTATCGAACTCGGCCAGGGTGATGCGCCCCACCGTGGCGGTGGTGGCCGCGCTGGAACCGCTCACCGCGGCGAACAGGGTGCAGGAGACGATGTTCATCAGCAGCAGGCCGCCGGGCAGGCGGTAGAGCCAGGGCACCAGCGCCTTGAACAGCCGCTCGGAGATGCCCGATCGGAAGAGTATCTCGCCCATGAGGATGAACAGGGGCAGGGCCACGTACTCCCATTTTTCCACCGTGGCCCAGATGGACGAGGCCATGTTGGGGCCGGCCGGCAGGCTGGAGAAGAGCTCCATGCCCACCAGGCCCACCAAGAGCAGGCTGAAGGCCACCCAAATGCCCGAGCCCAGGGCCAGGAACAACACCCCGAAGACCACCAGGGTCATAATGTTCAGATCAGCGGCCATCCTGGTCCTTTCCCTTGGGCCGCGCGGCGCCCGGCCCGGTCATGCCCGCGGCCCGCGGCCTACAGGGGGTCTTCATCGGTGTGCAACGCCCAGACGGTGCGCACGGTGGTGGCGGCCAGTTGCAGGCAAAACACCACCGCCCCCAGGCACATGATGGCCTGGGGTATCCAAAGCGGCGTCTCGGTAAGGGTGCCGGAGGTGGAACCGTAGCGATAGGCGGCCAGGGTCATCTTGATGAGGTAGTAGCAGATATAGCCCATGAACACGGTGGTGAGGGCGGTGGCCGCCACCGCGATGATCTTGGCCAGCTTCTCCGGCAAGAACCCCAGCACCAGGGTGATGCGGATATGCCCCCGCTCCTTGAGGCAATAGCCGGCGCCCAGGAAGATGATGATGGCCAGGCCGTAGGCCGAGTACTCGTCGGCGATGAGGGTGCTGGTCTTGGCCGTGTTCCACAGCAGGATCTCGGTGAGGATCAGCAGGGTCATCAGCCCCAGGAGCACCGCCGACACGCGGGCGCACCAGTCGCTGATCCCTTCCACCAAGGCCACCAATCGTCTCATGCTCACCACCCGGCTCTAAAGCCCGCCGGCGCCCCCCGGGGCCGCCGGCGGGTCGCTTGGTTTAGCGTCCAGCCTGCTTCTTGAACTCGGCCAGCAGGCGCGTGGCCTCCTTGCCGGACTTCTGGGCCCACTTGGCCCTCAGCCGCTGTCCCAGGGCGTCGAGCTCGGCGCGGAACTTGGGGCTGATCGGGCTGACGATCATACCCTTGGCCTTGAGCGTGGCCCGGCTCTTGGCGTCCATCTCCGCGGCCATGGCCCACATCTTGGTCTCCATCTCGGCGGCCACCTTGAGCACCGCGTCCTGAACCTTCTTGGGCAGCTTGGCCCAGGCCTCTTTATTCACGGTGATGAGGTTCACCGGGCCCACGATGTTGATGGGCGTAAAGTACTTCAGCACTTCCCAGGCCTTGGCGTCAACCCCCGAGACGCTGGAGGTGTACATGGAGTCCAGCAGGCCGGCCTTCATGGCCGGGTAGACCTCGGAGAAGGGCATCTTGCGGGCCGCGATGCCGGTGGCCTTGCCAAAGGCCAGGCCGGTGCCGTCGTAGACCCGCATCTTAAGCCCCTTGAGGTCGGCCACGCTGGCCACGGGACGCTGGGTGTAGATGCCCGAGAAGGGCCACACCGAGGTGTAGAGGATAAACTGGTTGAACTTGTCCAACACCTTGTCGTAGGTGGGCTTGGCCACCTCGTAGAGCAGGCGCTGTTCCTTGGCGGTGGTGGCGATGAAAGGCTGGGCGGTGAGGGCCAAGATGGGGGCGTCGCCCTCGACCATGCCGGTGGGCACCTCGGCGATGACCAACTGGCCCTCGGCCACGGCACGCAGCAACTCGGGGCCCTTGAAGCCCAGGGAGGCGCCCGGGTGCACCACGATCTCCAGCTCGCCGCCGGTGGCCTCTTTCACCTTCTTGGCGAATTCCATGGCCCCCTTGGAGTGGAAATTGCCGGCCGGGTAGTTTAGATGCATGTCCCATTTGATCTTGGCCATGGCCGGGGCCGCCAGGGCCACGGTTACCAGGACCGCCAAAAGCAATACAAACGCCTTTTTCATTATTCCCTCCTGAAGATTTTGGGAGCCCCGGTCACTACCGGCCGACCGGCGGGTGGCATCCGGTTCCCGTGGTGGTATCCGCCGGCGCGGCTGGTTGGCGGCGCGGGCCGCCGGCGGACCTTTGGCGATGCAATATTTTCCAGATATATTTTTAGATCATAATTAAACTTTTCAGTCAAGTAATAAATATATTGTTTGTATATTATTTGATTTAAGTGCGTAATTACAGAACATTAAAGCAATGACCGCCCCGGTCGGCTCCGGCCGGCCGGACCGGCCCGGCTCGGCCAAGCCGCTACCACGCCCACCTTTTCCCCGGGACGCGGGACGTGGGGGGCGCCAGCGGCCGGGAGCCGGGCCGCCTTGTTCCGCTTGTGATTTCAGATTATTGGGACGGCGGTGAGAAAGCGATTGACTCTTGGTGCGACAAATAATATATATTCGATATATCATTGGGATTTTCCAGCCCGCCCACATCAGGACAACGGTGTCAAGTTGAACAAAACGTCGCCCCACAAACTGCCCCTGGCTGAGCAGGCCTACCAACGCCTGTTCAAGGAGATAGCCACCACCAAGTTGGCCCCGGGCACCCACCTGGACGAAAAGGACCTGGTGCAAAACCTGGGCATCGGCCGCACCCCCATCCGCGAGGCCCTGCTGCGCCTGTCCTCCGAGCACCTCATCGAAAACGTGCCCAACAAGGGATTCAGCGTCCAGCCCATCACCCTGCAAAACACCAAGGCCATATTCCAGGCCCTGTGGTTCTTCGAAAAGGCGGTGATCGACCTGGCCGTGAACCAGGACCTGGCCGAGATACTGGCCGAGATGGCGCGGGTGAACCAGGACCTGGGCCGGGCCATCGAGGCCGACGATCCCTGGGAGCTGGTCAAGCTCAACAACCAGTTCCACATGGCCTTTGCCCGCTGCTCCAAAAACGAATACATCGTCTCGGCCCTGCGCAACGTCCGCTTTGGCTCGGCCCGCCTGGCCTACCTCTCCTACTCCGACGCGGGCTCGCAAGAAAACAACCTGGCCCAGCACTACCAGGCCGTGGTGGGCGAGCATCAAAGGATCATCGACGCCCTGGGCGGACGCGACAAGGAGACCCTATGCGCTATCATCCAAAAGCACCTCCAGACCTTTCAGCAGCGCATCGTCTCCTACCTCACCTCCTTGTCCGCTTAAACCCCTTCCCGGCCGCGCGGCTTGCCAAGGCCCGGGCCGGGGTCATATGCTGGTGAGCAAAAAATCCGGCGGTGCCTAAACGGACAACCCGCGATTGCCAAGAGGCCCTGAGGATATGGACAAGGAAATCCTGAAGAAGAAGCTCTACGCCCGGATCGATGAACTGCCTGCCCTGCCGGTGGTGATCTCGCGCCTGCTGGCCCTGCTGGAAGATCCCGAGTTCGACATGAGCGAGCTCACCGAGCTCATCTCCCAGGACCCCGCCCTAACCGCCAAGGTGCTCAAGGTGGCCAACAGCGCCTACTACGGCTTTGCCCAGGAGATAGACACCCTGGACCGGGCGGTGGCGGTGCTGGGGCTGAACATGATCAAGTCCCTCACCCTCTCGGTGGGGGTGGTGGCCGTGTTGCCCAAGGAGCAGGAGTCCGAACTGCTGAGCCACGCCGGCCTGTGGCTGCACAGCGTGGCCGCCGCCGCGGTCATCCGGGAGCTGGGCCGGCGCCTGGGCCTGGCCCAGGAGGAAGACCACCTGTTCGTGGTGGGCCTGCTGCACGACGTGGGCAAGATCGTGCTGCTGCACTTTTTCTTTGACCTGTACCAGCAGGCCCTGCGCGAGACCCAGGAGCGCCAGGACCTGCCGCTGTTCATGGCCGAACGCCGGGTCATCGGCCTGGACCACGGCGACGTGGGGGCCATGCTGCTGAGCCGTTGGAAGTTCCCCCCCCAGGTGGTGCAGCCCATCATGGCCCACCACCACCACGACGTATCAGTGGAGGCCGATCCCCGGGACACCACCATGCTGCGCATGGCCAACCTGCTGCCCCAGTTGGTGGGGCTGGGCCGCGACGGCAACCCCCGCCCGCCGGCCATCCGGCCCCAGGACCTGGAGCTGCTGGGGCTGACGAGGCCGGACGTGGACGATCTGTGCCGCTTCACCAAGCAGTCCCAGGAGTCGATCCAGGCCTTTTTCGAGGCCATCACCTGATCCCGGCCGCGGGCCGCGCGGGCTAGAGGTCGTCGGACGACTCGGGGCGCGGCTCCAGCCACATCACGTCGTAGGGCAGCACGTTGAGGTAGAGCCGGCCCTCGTCAGCCGCCCACTCCATCTCGCTCACCAGGTCGAACCAGTACTCCTGCTCACACTCCAGATCGTCCAGAGGCACCTGCACCCGGCAGACCTCGGCCGAGACGTTGACCACCGCCAGTATCTTCTGGGAGCCGTCGGCCGCGGTGCGCAGCACTGAGAAAAGCTGGGGGGCCAGGCAGAGGACCTTCTGGTCGGCATGCGGGCTGAAGGCCGACTGGCGGGTGCGGATGGCCAGCAGGCGGCCCAGCTCCCGGCTGATGCGCGACACCTTGGAGAGCGGGTCTTGCAGGGCACGGTGGATCAGCTCCTCGTCGATGACCCGGCGGTTGATGTCGCGCTTGGAGGCGGTGGCCATCACCGCCTCTATGTCGTTGCGGGTGCCGATGAGGCTGTGCAGGTACACCCCGGGCACCCCCTGGATCACCAGGGCGATGACGCGCGAGGCCACGAAGCGCTTGACCTGGAAGGCCTCGTCTTCGGACACCAGGTCGCGCTGGTTGTTCAGGGCGCTGTACCAGGTGATGTTGATCTCGTAGGGTTCCCGGCTCCCGCCCTGGCCGCTCTTGTAGCTGATCAGCCCGCCGTGGGCCTTGGCCCGCTCGATGATGAACTCCACCTCCCCGGGCTCCAGGATGTCTTTTACCCCCATGAGGCCGATGCCGTCGTGGGAGTCCAGGAAGTTGAAGAAGGTGACCTGGGGCGACTCCAGGGTGAGGCCGTCGGCCCACTGGGAGAGTTCGCCGGCGTCCTGGCGATAAAAGGCGTGCAGCACCAGCGGCGGCAGGGCGAAGTTGTAGACCATCTGGGCCTCGTCGGAGCCGTCGCCGAAATAGCTGATGTTCTCGTGGTGGGGCACGTTGGTCTCGGTGATCAGGGCCACCTCGGGGGCCACCGCGTCGAGCACGTCGCGCATGAGCTTGACGATCTCGTGGGTCTGGTCCAGGTGGGCGCAAGAGGTGCCCAGCTCGGACCAGAGATAGGTTACCGCGTCCAGGCGCAGGATGTCGGCCCCCTGCCGCACGTAAAGCAGCATGATCTCCAACACCCGCATCAAGACCTCGGGGTTGCGATAGTTCAGGTCCACCTGGTCCTCGGAAAAGGTGGTCCACACGTACTTCTTACCGTTGATGGTGAAGTAGGGGGTGAGCACATCACTGGTGCGGGGCCGGAAGATCTTGGCGCGCTGCTCGGGGGTGAGGTCTTCGGGCGAGTCGAAGCTGATGAAGAAGTCGCTATAGTAGCTCTTGCCGTTTAGAAACTCGTGGAACCAGCGGCTCTTGGAGGAGATGTGGTTGAAGACCGCGTCGAACATGAGGTTGTAGCGTCCCTCCAGTTCCCAGATGTCCTCCCAGGTGCCGAGGTTGGGGTCCACGGTCTCGAAGTCCACCACTGAAAATCCCCGGTCCGAGGAATAGGGAAAGAAGGGCAGCAGGTGCAGGGTGTTGATGGTGCCTTCCAGGTAGCCGTCGCAGAAGCGCCCCAGGCACTCCAGGGGCGTTCGGCCGCGGCCCCGGATGAGGTCGCCGTAGGTGATGAGGATGATGTCGCGCTGGGTGAAGCGGTGAGCGGGATCAAAACGGCTCTCCTGCTCGATCAACTCCAGTGGCTTATGGGCGTAGTAGACCCGGCAGATGCGCTCCAGCTCGGGCAGGTACTGCTCGGCCGCCTGTGGGCCATAGATGAACTCCAGCCGGGCATGGATGCGGCGACGCGCCTGGTCGCCCAGCTCAAAGAGGGGACGCTGGTAATCCGGCTCCTGGTGGTGAACCGTGTTGCTCACGCGAACCGCCCGTGACGCCGCTTCTGACCTCTGCATGCCCTGCTCCGTCTTGCGCTTGCATCGCTTGGGGCCCCGGGCAGCCCCGCTTTTCACCCCCGGCATTTCCGCTGTCCAAAATTATACCCCATGGTGGAATCTGTATGCTTAATCACTTTAGGGCCCGCAGCAAAACCACTCCCGGCCGGTCCGGCGGCCAGGCTAAAACTGCATCTATACAAACCCCCCTCGCATCGGTTAAGCTCCCTATTACGTCAGCGTTCAACGTTAAGCAACAACGCCACGCGTCAAGACAGGACCGGTTTGTCGGCGGGGGAAAATTCCGGCTAATGAACATTCTTTCGGTTGAGAATCTCTCGTTGTCCTTCGGCGGCCTGGCCGCACTAACCGACATCACTTTCCAGGTACGGGCCGGAGAAATCTTCTCTATCATCGGCCCCAACGGCGCGGGCAAAACTTCCATCCTCAACTGCATCGGCGGGTTTTACAAACCCCAGCAGGGCCGCATCACCCTAGACGGCAAGGACGTCACCAAGACCTCGCCCGACCGCCGGGCGGCCATGGGCCTGGCCCGCACCTTTCAGAACATCGCCTTGTTCCGGGGCATGACCGTGCTGGACAACATCAAGCTGGGGGCCCACGCCCGGCTAAAGACCAGCCTGCTGCAGGCCCTGCTCTACTGGGGCCCGGCCCACGCCGAGGAGATGGCCCTGCGTGAAGACGTGGAAAAGGACGTCATCGACTTCTTGGAGATCGAGCCCATACGCAAGCTGCCGGTGGGCGCCCTGGCCTACGGCCTGCAAAAACGGGTGGAGCTGGCCCGGGCCCTGGCCATGCGGCCCAAGGTGCTGCTAATGGACGAGCCGGTGGCCGGCATGAACGCCGAGGAGACCGAGGACATGGCCCGCTTTGTCCTGGACATCAAGGAGGAACGCGGCGGCACCATCGTGCTCATCGAGCACGACATGGACGTGATCATGGACATCAGCGACCGGGTGATGGTGCTCAACTTCGGGCACAAGATCGCCGAGGGCACCCCCGAGGAGATCCAGCACCATCCCGAGGTGATCAAGGCCTACCTGGGGGAGAAGAAGAACTAGCCGTGGATATCTTGGGCCAATTGCTGGTGAGCGGTATCGCGGTGGGCGGGGTCTACGCCCTGATCGCCCTGGGCTTCGTGATCATCTACAAGGCCACCAGCATCATCAACTTCGCCACCGGCGAGTTCATGATGATCGGCGCCTACCTCCTGTACACCTTCATGGTCATGACCGGCCTGCCGGCCATACCGGCCTTCCTGCTGGTGATGGCCGGGGCGGCCCTGCTGGGCATGCTGGTGGAGCGGGCCATCCTGCGTCACATGCTGGGCCAGCCCACCATCAGCATCGTCATGGTCACCATCGGCCTCAGCTCCATCCTCATGGGCCTGGCCGAGTTGATCTGGTCCACCGGGTTCAAGAACTTCCCGCCCCTGTTCCCCCGCGCCCCCATCATAGTGGGCGACATCATCATCCGCTCCAACCTGTTCTGGGGCTTTGTCATCGCCATGGCCGCGGTGATCGTCTTCGCGCTCATCTTCAAGTACGCCAAGGTCGGGGTGGCCATGCGGGCCACGGCGGATGACCAGATGGCCGCCTTTTCCATGGGCATCAACGTGCGCAACATCTTCACCCTGGCTTGGTCCCTGGGGGCCATCGCCGCCGCCCTGGGTGGGGTGATCATCGGCAACATCGGCGGCATCCAGCCCACCCTGGGCCACATCGGGCTCACCATCTTCCCGGTGGTCATCTTGGGCGGCCTGGACTCCATCGGCGGGGCGGTTATCGGCGGCTTTATCGTGGGTATCGTGGAAAACGTGGCCGGCGGCTACCTGGACCCCATCGTGGGCGGCGGGGTGAAGGCCATCGCGCCCTTTGTGGTCTTGGTGCTGATACTGCTGTTTAGGCCCTACGGCCTGTTCGGCAAAGAAGATATCGAACGGCTGTGAGCCAGGCGGGGAGGTTGACGGGTATCACTACATGAGAGTCGGTGATTTCAAAGAGAGCTACGCGGCCGACGAGGCGGTGTTTAGAACCTCCACGGCGCGCTTCTGGTTGGGGGTGTTCCTGGTGGCCCTGGCCGTCTTCCCCTTTGTGGCTGGCGACTACCTATTGTATATGGCCAACCTCACCGGGGTGGCCATCGTGGCCGCGGTGGGGCTCAACATCCTCACCGGCGCGGCCGGCCAGATATCGCTGGGCCACGCCGCCTTTGTGGGCATCGGCGCCTACACCAGCGCCATCCTGGTCACCCGCCTGGGCCTGCCTTTTTTGCTGTGCCTGCCGCTGTCGGGCCTGGCGGCCGCCTTCTTCGGGGTGATCGTGGGCGCGCCCTCCATGCGCATGAAGGGGCTCTACCTGTGCATCGCCACCCTGGCCGCCCAGGTGATCTTCGAGTTCATCTTCGTGCACTGGGTGCCGGTGACCGGCGGCATCCGGGGCATCAACGTGCCGGCAGCCACGGTCTTCGGCCTGCAACTGGACACCGAGTTCAAGTTCTACTTCGTCACCATCCCCATCGTCATCCTGGTGGTGACCGCGGCCCGCAACCTCTTTCGCACCCGGGTGGGGCGCGCCTTCATCGCCATCCGCGACCGCGACATCTCGGCCGAGTTGATGGGCATCAACCTGTTCCAATACAAGCTCTACGCCTTTGCCACCAGCAGCTTCTTCGCCGGGGTGGCCGGCTGCCTCAACGTATTCCTGCTCAAGGTGGTCACCCCCGAGCACTTCCCCCTGCACGAGTCGGTGCGCTACCTGGCCATGATCATCGTGGGCGGGCTGGGCTCGGTGTTGGGCTCCATCTTCGGGGCCATCTTCATGACCATGGTGCCCGAGGCCCTGCAGTCCCTGCTAAACTTGTTCCAGGGGCTCGACCCCGCGGTGATGGAATATCTCTTTCCCCTGCAAACGGTGATTTTCGGCCTGCTCATCGTGGTCTTCCTGGTATTTGAGCCCCAGGGGCTGGCCGAGATTTGGCGAAGGGTCAAGGACTATTTCCGGCTGTGGCCCTTTGAGCACTAAGTGGGAGGTAACGCCGCCGGCGTGGCCATAGATAACCGGCCGGGGCACGGGCCGGGCCGTCCCCGGGCCCAGCGGATTATTCACCTTAGTGGACTAAGGAGGATCGGATGAAAACCAAGATAGGAACCCTGTTGATGGTGTTGGCCCTGGGCTTGGCCCTGGCGGTGCCGGCGGCCTGGGCCGGCGGGACCATCAAGATCACCGCCCAGCAGCCGCTCACCGGCCGCTTCGCCTTTGCCGGCCGCCAGATCCACCAGGGGCTGGCCGACGCCATCGCCTACGCCAACGAGCAGGGCGGCGTCAAGGGCAGGAAGTTCGAATACATCTACGAAGACACCGGCTACAACCTGAAACGGGCGGTGGCTTCCTTTAAGAAGCTCATGGCCAAGTACTCCCCGCCCATGGACTACGGCGAGTCCACCGGCCAAGGCAAGGCCCTGGCCCCGGAGATCAACGCCCGCTACCACGTGCTCTACGGCTCCACCTCCTTCTCCCAAGAGCTGGCCGACCGCAGCAAGAACCCCTTCATGTTCGTCTCCGGCCCCACCTACGCCCAGCAGTTCGGTATCCTGCTGCGCTATATCGCCGACCAGGGCAAGAAGAAGGGCAAGAAACCCACTGTGGCCTTCTTCTACAGCGACACCGAGTTCGGCCGCGACCCCATCCCCTACGCCCGGGCCATGGCCAAGAAGCTGGGCATCACCGTGGTGGCCGAGGAGGTGACCAAGGTGGGCGCGGTGGACATCACCAGCCAGTTGGTGGACCTCAAGCGCAAGAACCCCGACTACTGCATCTTCCAGGGCTACGTGGTGCCGCCGATCCCCTCGGTGATCCGCGGGGCCAAGGACTTTGGGCTCAAGACCATTTTCATGGGCACCTTCTGGGCCATGAGCAAGATGCTCCTGGACAAGCTGGGCGCCGACGCCGAGGGCTACATGGGGGTCAATCCCTATGCCTACTGGTACCACACCGATGTGCCCATGATTAAGATCATCCGCGCCTTCAACCAGAAGCACCATCCCAAGGTGACCTACCGTCCCAACTCCTACATGCAGGGTTGGTTCACGGGCATGCTCTTTGTCAAGCTCACCAAGATGTGCGTGGATAAGGGTCTGCCGGTCACCGGTCCCAACCTGGCCAAGATGATCCCCCTGCTCAAGGGGTGGGACACCCAGGGCTTTGCCGGGGTGGTGAGCTTCAAGAGCTCCAACGCCACCGCGGTGGGCAAGGTGTACAAGGCCCAGGGCGGCAAATTCGTGCCGGCCTCGGACTGGATCTACCTGGAGTGATAAACCCTGCCGGAACCGCGGGGGCCCCGGCGGCCCCCGCGCTCCGGTATTAATCCCGGCCGGCTAGGCGGCCGGCCCCAGGCTCGAGGTGACGGTGGAACAAGCGACCCCCAGCCCGGAGCCCATCCTCCGGGTGAATAACATCGAGGTGGTGTACAACCACGTGGTGCTGGTGCTCAAGGGCCTGTCCCTTTCGGTGCCCCAGGGCGCCATCGTGGCCCTGTTGGGCTCCAACGGGGCGGGCAAGACCACCACCCTCAAGGCCATCAGCGGCTTTTTGCCCCTGGAGGACGGCGAGATCACCGACGGCTCCATTGAGTTCCTGGGCCAAGACCTGGCCGGGCTGCAACCCCACCAGATCGTGCGGCGCGGCATCTTCCAGGTGATGGAGGGACGCCGCATCTTCGAAGAGCTGACGGTGGAGGAAAACCTCACCTGCGGGGCCTATACCCGCCGGGACCGGGCCGGGGTGAAAGACGACCTGGAAAAGTGCTTCACCTACTTCCCGGTGCTTAAAGACCGGCTCAAGCGGCTGGCCGGCTATCTCAGCGGCGGCGAGCAGCAGATGCTGGCCATCAGCCGGGCGCTTTTGGCCCGTCCCCGCCTGATGATGCTCGACGAGCCCAGCCTGGGGCTGGCCCCCATGCTGGTCCAGGAGATTTTCGGCATCATCGGCGAGATCAACCGCAACGAAGGCACCACCATCTTGCTGGTGGAACAAAACGCCCAGGTGGCCCTGGAGGTGAGCTCCTACGGCTACATCATGGAGAACGGCCGGGTGGTGCTCGACGGCCCGGTGGATCGCCTGCTGGGCGACCAGGACGTGCAGGAGTTCTACCTGGGCCTGGGCCAGGGCGGCCGGCGCAAGAGCTACCGCGAGGTCAAGCACTACAAGCGCCGTAAACGCTGGTTGAGTTAGGAAGGCAATTGAGCTCGCAATCGCAAGAGACCTTGGGTCAATTCTTCTTGGAGCGGGTGGCCCAGCGCGGCGACACCGTGGCCCTGCGCGAAAAGGACTTCGGCATCTGGCAGACGGTCACCTGGAACCAGTACCTGGAGCAGGTCAAGCACTTCGCCCTGGGGCTGCACGCCCTGGGCTTCCAGCGCGGCCAGCACCTGGCCATCCTTTCGGAAAACTGCCGCCAGTGGCTCTACGCCGAGTTGGCCGCCATCTGCCTGGGCGGGGTGTCCCTGGGGGTGTACCCCACCAGCCCCTACCCCGAGGTGCACTACGTGGTCAAACACTCCGACAGCGTCTTTGTTCTCTGCGAAGACCAGGAGCAGACCGACAAGATCCTGGAGGTCATCGACGACCTACCGCTGATTAAAAAGATCATCGTCAAGGACATGAAGGGCCTGCGCCACTACCCCCAAGACCACATCATCTCCTTTGAGCAGGTCCAGGAGCTGGGGCGGGAGGTGGAAGCCAAGGACCCGGAGCTGTTTTACGCCGAGGTGGCCAAGTGCCGGCCCGATGACGTCTGCATCATGGTCTACACCTCGGGCACCACCGGCAAGCCCAAGGGGGCCATGCTCAACCACCGCAACCTGGTGGCCACCAGCCGGGCCACGGCCGAGGCCATCGGGGCCACCAGCGAAGACTCGGTGGTCTCCTACCTGCCGCTGTGCCACGTGGCCGAAAAGATCTTTTCCCTTTTCCTGCCCATGTACCTGGGCTACACCGTGAACTTTGCCGAGGGTCTGGCCACCATCCAGTCCGACCTGCGCGAGATCGGCCCCACCGTGTTCTTGGGGGTGCCGCGCATCTGGGAAAAGCTGCAGTCATCGATCACCATCAACATCCAGGACTCCGGCCGGTTCAAGCAGTGGCTCTTCAAGCGCCTGCTGGCCCTGGGCTACCGCCGGTCGGAAAAGCGGCTGGCCGGCCGCCGGCTAAACCTGGGCGACCGCCTGGCCTGGTGGGCGGCCTACTGGCTGATGATGCGCGCCTTGCAAAACTTCGTGGGACTTAGCCGGGTGCGCTTTTGCTTCAGCGCGGCCGCGCCCATCAGCCCCGACGTGCTGCGCTTCTTCCACGCCCTGGGCATCCGGGTCAAGGAAGGCTACGGCATGACCGAGACCACCGGCCTGTCCTTCATCCACCCCGGCGACGATATCGTCCTGGGCACCGTGGGCACGGCCATCTCCTGCATAGACTTTACTATCGCCGAGGACGGCGAGTTGCTCAAACGCGGCCCGGCGGTCTTTGTAGGCTACTACAAGAACCAGGCGGCCACCGAGGAGGCCCTGGCCGGCGGCTGGCTGCACACCGGCGACGTGGCCGAGGTGGGCGACGACGGCCACCTGCGCATCGTGGACCGCAAAAAGGACCTGATCATCACCTCCGGCGGCAAGAACATCGCCCCCAGCGAGATCGAAAACGCCCTGAAGGTGAGCCCCTACATCAAGGAGGCCATCGTCATCGGCGACGGCCGCAAGTTCCTCTCGGCCCTGATCCAGATCGACTTTGACAACGTGGGCAAATGGGCCACCGACCGCCGCATCGCCTACACCAACTTCAAGAACTTGTCCCAGCAGCCCGAGGTCTTCGAGCTGATCAAAAAGGAAGTCGACCGGGTCAACGACCAGTTCGCGCGGGTGGAAAACGTGCGCAAGTTTCTGCTGCTGACCAAGGAGCTGGACCACGACGACGACGAGATGACCGCCACCATGAAGGTGCGCCGGGCCAACATCAACCAAAAGTTCGCCGCCGAGATAGAATCGATCTACTCCTAGGCGCCTATCCCCTGCCCCGCCCGGCCGGCGGCCAACCCCGTACCGGCCGGCGACTTGAGAGCCGGGGCCGCAGCCAGGTCCCAAGACAGGGGCAATCGTTTGATAACCACGGTGGTTACCTATTTTGTCCCGGCCGCGATTGCCCAGCGTGAGCTAGGGGTTTGATGCGGCAATATTGCCGGTTTTGGGGGTACGTTGCAGGGCCGCAACCCCGCTATTAGTTGTACTTAATACTATTAATAGAACTATAATAGTGCGTTTTGTATTATTTTTCGCCCGTGCTCTTGACGCCGCCGCCTGCATCTGACATATATCATCTTTAGGCAACCGGTTGCCGTGTTTGAGCATTGCCGGATACCGCGCCCTTGATCTGAGCGACACGCCTTCCCTGGCAGCGGAATGGGCCAACCTGGCCCCACCCAGCGGAATAAAAGGCCGTAAATCTCGCCATTGGGGGCCCCCGTGTGTACCTGGCGGCAAACCAACGCGCTGCCATCGGCCTATTATCCATTACAAATCTTAGGCAGCCCTACGAGGAGTTGCTATGGCCTCAGACCAGACAAGCAAGGATTTCACCCCCGATATCACCGTGCTGTATTGTGGCCGCTCGCTGGCCGAGCCTGACAGCGCCAAGCAAGGCACCATGCAGACCGATGGCTGCCGGGTGAAATTGGTACTACTACCGTGCAGCAGCAAGATGGAAGTACCCCAGATGCTGCACCTGCTCAAACAAGGCGCCGACGGGCTGGTCCTGGCGGCTTGCCCCGAGGGGGCCTGTCGTTTCCTGGTCGGCAACGACCGGGCCGCCAAGCGGGTGGAGTTCGCCCGCGGCCTTTTGGAGCAGGCAGGCATGGGAGCCGCGAGGCTGGTGCTGGACCGGGGAGCCGGCCGCGACCTGGACTCCTTGTTGGCCCTGGCCCAACGCCAGGCGCAAGAGGTCGGCCCCCTGGGCCCCAATCCCCTGAAAGGAGTTAACGCCAGATGATAACCGCTGAGTGGAAACCCATCGAGGAACTGGTAAGCAGCCTGGCGGGTTACCGGAACGTGCTGCTGGTGGGCTGCGCCACCTGCGTGGCCGAGTGCGCCGCCGGCGGCGAGCGAGAGGTCCAGACCCTGGCGCCGCTGTTAACCATGGCCCTGGCCAAGCAGGGTCAGGAGATAAACATCCGCACCGCCACCCTGGAGCGGCAGTGCGAGCCGGAGTTTTACGACGACATCGCCGAGGCGGCCGCCGAGGTAGAGGCCATCATGAGCCTGGCCTGCGGCATCGGCATGCAGCTCATGGCCGAGCAGTTCGACCCGCTGCCCATGCTGCCCGGGGTGAACACCACCTCCCTGGCCATCCGCGAGGAGCCGGGGCTGTGGACCACCCGTTGCGCCGCCTGCGGCGACTGCGTGCTGGGCGAGACCTTCGGCCTGTGCCCGGTGTCGCGCTGCGCCAAGAGCCTGCTCAACGGCCCCTGCGGCGGCACCCGCGAAAACGGCAAGTGCGAGGTGGACCCGGACACCGACTGCATCTGGCGGCTCATCGTGGAGCGGGCCACGGCCCGGGGCCGTCTCGACGCCCTGGCCACGGTTCGCCAGCCCAAGGATTGGTCCCACTCGCAACACGGCGGACCCATGCGGATGGTTCGGGAGGATCTGCGATGAAAAATCTAAACGCCGCCACCAAGCTGGAAAAAGTCCTCACCGCCGGCGAGTTCGCCCTCACGGTGGAGATCGGGCCGCCGCGCGGCCCCAACCCGGAGCCGGTGCGCCAGAAGGCCGCCCTGCTGGCCGGGCTGGCCGACGCCTACAACGTCACCGACAACCAGACCGCCGTGGTGCGCATGTCCTCCATCGCCGGGGCCAAGATTCTGCTGGACCAGGGCCTGGAGCCGGTGATGCAGATGACCTGCCGCGACCGCAACCGCATCGCCATGCAGTCGGACCTGCTGGGCGCCTCGGCCCTGGGGCTGAGGAACGTGCTGGCCATCAGCGGCGACCACCAAAGCGCCTCGGCCGGCGGCAAGCTGAACGGCCACCCCGGCGCCAAGAGCGTGTTTGACATCGACTCCATCCAACTGCTCTCGGTGATCAAGGGGCTGCGCGACCAGGCGGTGCAGGCCGGCGGCGACAGCATCACCGAGCCGGCGCCCTTTTTCATCGGCGCCGCCTGGACCCCCCTGGGACCGCCGGTGGAGTTTCGGGTGACCCGCCTGGCCAAGAAGATCGCCGCCGGGGCCGATTTCATCCAGACCCAGGCGGTCTACGACATGGACGCCTTTGGCCGGCAACTGGCCCTGGCCCACGACCAGGGGCTCACCGAGAAGGCCTTCATCCTGCCGGGGATCATCGTGCCCCGTTCGGCCGGCATGCTCAACTACATGAACCGCAGCGTGCCCGGCGTGGTGGTGCCCCAGGAGCTCATAGACCGCATGAAGCAGGCCTCCGACCCCCAGGCCGAGGGCATCAAGATCACCCTGGAGCTCATCGAAGCGGTGCGCGCTCTGCCCGGCGCGGCCGGGGTGCATCTCCAGGCCATCGAGGCCGAGGAGCTGCTGCCCGAGATCATCGAGGCCGCGGGCCTGCGTCCCAGGCCCGAGGTGTAGTCAACCCCGCCGCCGGCCGCGGCGGCCAGACAGGTCGGTTTAACCATGTCCCAGAAATACCACGTCAAGGTCCAGCCCGAAGCGCCGCGCTTCTCCAAGGTGTCGCCCATCAGCACCTTTGAGCTAGATGGGTGCCTGGGCTGCATGGAATGCGTCAAGCGCGAAAGCTGCATATACGATGTCTACCGCCGCAAGGTCTTTGACGGCGATCACGTGGTGGACACCGCCGAGAACATCTGCGTCAACTGCATGCGTTGCGTGCAGGAGTGCAAGAAGGGCATCCTCACCCGCTCGCGCAACCCGCGCTACGACCGCCTGGGCGACCAGTACTGGACGCCGGGCATCATCACCTCCCTGTGGCAGCAGGCCGAGACCGGCAAGATTCCGGTCTCCGGCGCCGGCTACCGGGGAAGCTTCACCGGCCCGGGCTTTGACCGGATGTGGACCGACATGTCCGAGATCGTGCGCCCCACCCGTGACGGCATCCACGGCCGCGAGTACATCAGCACGGTGATCGAGCTGGGCCGCCGGCCCGAGCGGCTGCACTTCGCGCCCGACGGCAGCCTGGCCGGCGAGCCGCCCCACTTCGTGGAGCTGCCCATCCCGCTGGTCTTCGACATCCCCCGCCGGGGCCGCATGGGCCTCAGCACCCGCCGGGCCATCGCCCGCGCCGCGGTGGAGGCCGGAACCCTGGCCGTGGCCACCGCCGCCGAGGCGGCCGACAACCTCAGCGACCTGGCCGAATCGCTCATCGTCAAGCTCGATGGGCCGGTCTCGGCCGACGCCGCGGCCGGCGGCGCCCCCCTGGTGGAGCTGGCCTACGGCGACCAGGTGATGGACCAACTGGCCCAGGTCAAGCGGCTTTGGCCGAAGACCATCACCTCCATCCGGCTGGAGCTCGACGAACACGCCGCCGAGCGCGTCTTGCAGCTCACCCGCGCCGGGGCCGAGGTGATCCACCTGCAGGCCGACGACCACGGCCAGGGCTACGGCGGCAGGAACCACGTTTTTCTCAGCCAACTGTTGCGCGAGGTGCACCTCACCCTGGTGGAGAACTCCTGCCGCGACCGGGTGACCCTGCTGGTCTCCGGCGGCATCGCCCTGGCCGAGCACGTGGTCAAGGCCATCATCTGCGGAGCCGACGGCGTCGGCCTGGACCTGGTGCTGGCCGTGGCCATGGAGTGCCGGCTCTGCGGCAACTGCGACACGGACATCGAATGCCCGGTAAACCTGGACCTGGTCCCCGAGGACTGGGGGGTAATCCGCATCATGAACCTGCTGGGCGCCTTCCACTCCCAGATGATCGAGATGATGGGGGCCATGGGCATCCGCGAGGTGCGGCGCCTGCGCGGCGAGATGGGCCGGGCCATGGTCTTCAACGACCTGGAGGCCGGCAGCTTCGCGCCTCTGTTCGGCAAGCGCCTGGAGCCCTCCCAGGCGCCGACCTGCCAGCCCCAGCCCATGCCGGACCCCAAGGTCTACCGCGACATCGCGGTGGATGGCCCCAAGCCGGCGCCCACCCCCTCGCGTTACCGCAACCACCTGAGCAAGTTCCAGGTGATCCGCTCCACCGCCTGCGTGGCCTGCGGCAAGTGCGCCGAGGTGTGCAACTACGGGGTGCACCGCATGCGCGGCGGTAAGATGCTCAAGCCCCGGTCCGAGCTCTGCCGGGGCGCCGACCACTGCCGCTCCCTGGGCTCCTACTGCGCGGACCTGTGTCCCGAGGCGGCCCTGCGGGTGGGACCCAACCCCATCTGGGACACCTTTGGCGATCCCCGCTGGCCGGCCGAACTACTGGTGAGCACCTGGATACAGTCCGACACCGGGGCGCCGCCGGAGATGGACCTGGAGTACCGCAAGGGTGATAGCGGCGGCGGCTTCGACCGCATCGAGCTGGCCCTGCCCCAGGAGCCTCCGGACACATCCTTCACCCCCAGCGAGGTGAGCCTGCGGGTGCCCCTGAACCGCCGCACCGACGAAGACCGGCCGCCGGTGGAGATCGGCATCCCCATCTACGGCGGCGGCATGAGCTTCGGCTCGGTGAGCCAGGCCACCATGATCTCGCGGGCCCGGGCCTACGCCGCCCTGGAGTCCTTCACCTGCACCGGCGAGGGCGGCTATCCCGACGCCTTGATCCCCTACGACGACCACGTGATCACCCAGGTGGCCACCGGCCTGTTCGGGGTGCGCGAAGAGACCATCCAGCGGGTGCGCATAGTGGAGTTCAAATACGCCCAGGGGGCCAAGCCGGGACTGGGCGGCCACCTGCTGGGCGACAAGGTCACCCCGGCGGTGGCCCGCATGCGCGAGGCGGTGGAGGGCAACGCCCTGTTCTCGCCCTTCCCCTTCCACTCGGTCTACTCGGTGGAGGACCACAAGAAGCACGTGGACTGGATCAAGCAGATCAACCCGCGCACCCTGGTCTCGGTGAAGGTGTCCACCCCGGTGGACGTGGACATGGTGGCGGTGGGCAGCTACTACGCCGGGGCCCACATCATCCACCTGGACGGCAGCTACGGCGGCACCGGGGCCGCCCCGGACATCGCCAAGAAGAATATCGCCATGCCCATCGAGTACGCCGTGCCCCTGGTGCACAACTTCCTCACCGAGGAAGGGGTGCGCGACCAGGTCACCCTCATCGCCTCCGGCGGCCTGCGCAGCGCCTGGGACGTGGCCAAGGCCATCGCCCTGGGGGCCGACGCGGTGGTGACCGGCACGGCCGACATGGTGGCCCTGGAGTGCATCCGCTGCGCCAACTGCGAGTCGGGCCGCGGCTGCCCGCGGGGCATCGCCACCACCGACCCCGAGCTGTCGGTGCAGTATGACGACGACTGGGGGGCCCAGCGGCTCATCAACCTGTTCCAGTCCTGGGCCGTGCAACTCAAGTACATCCTGTGGCGCCTGGGGCTCAAGGACATACGCCAGTTGGTGGGCCGTAGCGACCTGCTGCGCCACCTGGACTACGATAACTCGGCGGCCCAGGGCCGCTAGGTGATAGGGGAGAGCCAAGTGCCGAGCTTGAGCCAGCAATATACGCACGACATGGGTGAGCGCATCATCGCCGCCCGCCGGCGGGAGATGGCCGACATGGGCCGCAGCACCGCCTACAAGGAAGCCGAAGAAGGCGGCTGCGGGGTGGTGGGCTTCTGCGCCTCGGTGCCGGTGCGCGGCCGCCACATCTTCGAGCCCTCCATCCAGATGCACAACCGGGGCAACGGCAAGGGCGGCGGCATCGCCGCGGCCTGCCTGCTGCCCGAGCAGATGGGGGTGGACGCCGAGACCCTGCGGCAAGACTACATCCTGCAGGTGGCCCTGCTCGACGACACGGTGCAGCGGGAGGTGGAGGAGACCTACATCACCCCCTACCTGCGGGTGGACCACCAGGAGAATGTCAAGCCGGCCTGCGACTACCGCGACCTGGGCCTGGAGGTGCGGCCGCCTGACGTGGCCCGCTACTTCGTGCGGGTCAAGGACTCGGCCATCAACGACTTCCGGCGCGAGACCGGCCTGGCCGACGCCGCGGACCGGGTGGTGGAAGACGAGTTCATCTACCGCAACTCCGCCCGCCTCAACCAGAAGTTTTATGCCTCGTTGGGGGACAAGCGCGCCTTTGTGCTGTCGCACGCGCGCAACCTGCTGATCCTCAAGATCGTGGGCTATGCCGAAAACGTGGTGAAGTACTACGGCATGGACGACTTCAAGGCCAACATCTGGATCGCCCACCAGCGCTACCCCACCAAGGGACGTGTGTGGCACCCCGGCGGCTCCCACCCCTTCATCGGCCTCAACGAGGCCCTGGTGCACAACGGCGACTTCGCCAACTACCACAGCGTGTCGGAATACCTGCGCCAGCACGGCATCACCACCAGCTTCCTCACCGACACCGAGGTCTCGGTGCTGATGTTCGACCTGCTGCGGCGCACCTACGCCTATCCTCTGGAATACGTCATCGAGGCCCTGGCTCCCACCACCGAGCTGGACTTCGAGCGGCTGCCCGAGTCCAAGAAGCTCATCTACCGCACCATCCAGAACCAGCACATGCGCGGTTCGCCCGATGGCCCCTGGTTCTTCATCATCGCCGGCTCCGACCCCGACGACGACCAGTACCACCTGCTGGGCATCACCGACACCGCCATGCTGCGGCCCCAGGTCTTCGCCCTGCAGGAAGGCGACGTGAGCATCGGGCTGGTGGGCTCGGAGAAACAGGCCATCGACGCCACCTTGCTCTCGCTCAACGAGGAGGACCCGCGTTTCCGCACCGTGGCCGATCGCTACTGGAACGCCCGCGGCGGCAGCCACACCGACGGCGGGGCCTTCGCCTTCCAGGTCAAGCGCAACGGCGAGGGCTGGGACCTCACCTGCACCGACAAGTTCGGCACGCCCATCGCCGCCCCGGCCGGCCGCTGGCTCAGCGGCCAGGCCCCGGAGGCGCAGCAGCCGGACCAGCCGGCCGAGGTGATCGCCGAGCTCACAAGCGGCGGCGGGCGCACTCCGTCCGAGGTCTTTGACGAGCTGGCCCCGGCCATCCGCCGCTGGGACTTCAGCCACCTGCAATGGCTGCTGCAAAGCCTGCAGCAAAAGGCCCAGGCCGACGACCAGGGCAAGGCCTGGTCCCTGGAGCTGCTCACCTTGCTCAACGACCGCCGCTACGACTGCGGCGACATGAAACGCAGCCAGGTGCTGCACCTGGTGCGCCAGGTGATCAACGCCATTTTGGACCAGACCCCCTCCCTGGCCCAGGGCAGCGGCGGGCGCTACCGCCGGATATCCTGGGACACCCGCGACCAACTGCGCGGTCCCCAGGACGGCGAAGAGGTGCTGGTGGTCGACGGCCGCGGGTTTGAGCCCGAGGGCGACGACTGCGAGGCCCATCTCAGCGTGCGGGCCTTCCAGGCCGGCTGGCGGCGCTTCATCATCTACGGGCTGGTGGGCCAGCGCTTCCAGGGCAACGGCTTTGGGCCCGACACCCAAGACGTGCGCATGGACATCTACGGCAGCTCGGGCGACTACCTGGCCTCGGGCATCGACGGCATGGAGATGCGGGTGCACGACAACGGCCAGGACCAGCTGGGCCAGATCATGAAGGCCGGCCGCCTGGTGGTCTATGGCGACGTGGGCCAGGCCTTCATGTACGGAGCCAAGGGCGGCGAAGTCTACATCATGGGCAACGCCGCCGGCCGGCCGCTGATCAACGCGGTGGGGCGTCCCCGGGTGGTGATCAACGGCACCTGCCTGGACTTCTTGGCCGAATCGTTCATGGCCGGCGATCCGCTCAACGGCGGTGGCTTCGTGGTGCTAAACGCGGTGGAGTTTGACGACGCCGGCCGGGTGCGGTCCCTGGACATGCCCTACCCCGGGGCCAACCTCTTTTCCCTGGCCTCCGGCGGCGCCATCTACGTGCGCGACCCCCACCACCGCCTGGTGGAGGACCAGCTCAACGGCGGCGCCTTCTTCGACCTCACCGACGAGGACTGGGAGTTGATTCGCCCCTACCTGGAGGCCAACCAGGGCTATTTCGGCATCTCGGTGGAAGACGACCTGCTCACCGTGGACGGCCAGCGGCGTGACCCCAAGGAGGTCTACCGCAAGGTCGGCGCGGTCTCCCTGGCCGTGTTGGCCAAGCAGGCGGTCCCCGAGTAGGCCGCCCGCGCGACGGCCGGGCCGCCAAAATCGTTGGCCGCCGCCCGTGTAACAGCAAGGCCCCCGTGGCAGAGCCTGCCGCGGGGGCTTTTTACGCTCTTCACCGGTACGGCAAAAAATAGGCCCCGGGAACGAATTCCCGGGACCTGCGGGTTTCCCTATGAGGGCCTGGCCCAAGGCCCCCACTAGCAGGGAAGGAGTGACTCGTCTGGTTGTGCGGCGGGCGTTGGGTTCGGTGGCCGGCTCGGCCGGGAATCGGGGCAAATAAAAACCCCCCGGCCCGCTCGCACGGACTGGGGGGATTGCACCCTGTTTTCTTGGTCACCCCAGGCGGACCCACCGGTACCTCGCCGGCTTGGATCACTAACGAGCGGGCAGGTCTTCTGGCTTCCGGATCATCCTCCGGCCGCGCCTTCCCACCCCTGCGGGGCAGTGGCTAAATTCCGGCTGGCTTTGCTCGGCCCAGTCACCGGCGTTGCTAAACGCCTGCTTACGCCTCTTCCAGCCTGGCGGCCTTTGTACCCGGTTACAGCGGCGGGACCACGACGGATTTGCACCGTCTTCCCTATTAAGCCCGGAGGGCACCGCGCTCGGTATGTCTAGGGGTTTATATAATGATGGGCGCAGATAGTCAAGCTAATAGGTAAGCGCTCAGCGCCGGCGCAGGGCTCGCTCCATCTCGCGCTCTTGATCCCGCCGTTTGAGGGCCTGGCGCTTGTCGTGCAGCTTCTTGCCCTTGGCCAAGGCCAGCTCCAGCTTGGCCCGGCCCCGCTTGAAGTACAGGCGCAGGGGGATGAGGCTGTAACCCTGCTCGTTGACCTTACCGGCCAGGCGGCGCAGCTCGCGCTTGTGCAACAGGAGCTTGCGGGGCCGCTCGGGGGTGTGGTTGTCGTAGTAGGCAAAGGGATAGGGGCTGATATGCAGGCCGCGCACCCACAGCTCGCCACGGTCGCTGAACTTGGCGAAGCTGTCGGTGAGGTTGGCCTTGCCCATGCGCAGGCTCTTGACCTCGGTGCCGGTGAGCACCAGGCCGGCCTCGTAGCGGTCGCCCAGCTCGTAGTTGAAGCGCGCCTTTTTGTTGACCGCGACTATCTTCACCCCGTCCATGCTTTAAGCCTCGTCACCGGCGGGATCGCCGCCCAAGGGTAACAGGTCTGGGAACTGCTTGGCCAGCTCGCGGTGGACAAACTCGATCACCTGGGTGGCGGTGGCGAAGCCCAGGGCCTCGGCGGCCAGGGCGGTCCACAGCTCGCGCGAGGTGCGCCGCACCATTTGTTTCACCCGCGGTATGGCCAGAGCGTTCATGGACAGGTGGTCCAGGCCCAGCCCCAAGAGCAGCGGCACGGCGGCCGGGTCGCCGGCCATCTCGCCACACATGGCCACCGGTATGCCGGCCTGGTGACCGGCGGCCACCGTCTGCTGGATCATGCGCAGCACCGCCGGGTGCATGGGCTGGTAGAGATGGGCCACCTGCTCGTTGACCCGGTCGATGGCCAGGGAATATTGGATGAGGTCGTTGGTGCCGATGGAGAAGAAGTCCACGTGGTCGGCCAAGAGATCGGCCACGGCCACCGCGCTGGGCACCTCGATCATGATGCCCACTTCCATCTCCGGGTCATAGGCGGCGCCGCGCTCTTCCAGCTCGACCCGGGCCTCCTCCAGCACCTCTTTGGCCTGTAACAGCTCGTCCACCCCGCTGATGAGGGGAAACATCACCCGCACCCGGCCAAAGGCCGAGGCCCGCAGCACCGCCCTGAGCTGCTCCTTGAACAGCTCGCGTTCCTTGAGGCAAAAGCGGATACCGCGCAGGCCCAGGGCGGGGTTGATCTCCTCGGGCAGGCCCACGTCGCTGAGGAACTTGTCGCCCCCGATATCCAGGGTGCGGATGGTCACCGGCCGGCCTTCCAGGCGCTCGGCCACCATCTTGAAGTTCAGAAACAGCTCGTCCTCGTTGGGCCGGGTCTTCTGGGTGATGTAGAAAAACTCGGTGCGATACAGGCCGATGGACTCGGCCCCGTAGGTGAGCACCGTGCTCACCTCCTCGGCCAACTCGATGTTGGCGCCCACGTCCACCCGGTGGTTGTCGGCAGTGTCGGCCGGCAGGTGGGCCTTGGTGAGTATCTCCTGGGCGTAGAGGGTGTAGGCCTCCTGGCGGTCGCGGTAGTCGTGCAGGGTGTCTTCGTCGGGGTTGATCACCACCACCCCGGCCGAGCCGTCCACGATCACCAGGTCGCCGGAGTTGATCTCGGCGGTGACCCGCCGCAGCCCCACCACGGCCGGGATGGCCTTGGCCTGGGCCATGATGGCGGTATGGCTGGTGGGCCCGCCCATGTCGGTGACAAACCCCATGACCCAGTCCAGGTCCATGCTGGTGGTGTCGGCCGGCGACAGGTCGTGGGCCACCACCACGCCCTTGCCCTCCAGTTGGTCCAAGGCGGTGGAGGTAGCCCCCACCAGGTGGCGCAGGATGAGGTCGGTGACGTACTCCACGTCGGCGAAGCGGGCGCGGATGTATTCGTCCTGGATATGGTCGAAGAAGCTGGCTGCCTCGGAGACCGCCTGGTTCAGGGCCCACTCGGCGTTGATGGACTGCTCGCGGATGATATCCACGGTGCGCTGGCTGATCATCTTGTCCGACAGGATCATGAGGTGGGCTTCGATGACATAGGAGTAGTCGGTCATGGGGCCGTGCAGGTCGTCGCGCACCTGGGTGAGGTGCTCCCGGGTGGCCCGCACCGCGGCGTCGAAGCGTTCGATCTCGTCGCGCCGGCCGGCGGCGTCTTCCAGGTGGCGGTAGACCACCTGCACCGGGTGGCGGCCCACGTGCAGGGCATGGCCGATGGCGATGCCCGGCGAGGCCCCGACCCCGTGCATTATTTTTTGGCCGGCCGGCTTCATGCGCCCTCCCCGAATTTATCGTCAAACAACTCTCCCAGGGCCTGGACCACCTGGCTGGCTTCCTGGCCTTGGGCCTGCACGATCACCTCCGAGCCCAGAGGGGCGTCGAGGGTGAGCACCGACAGGATGCTGGCGCCGTCGGCCTCCACCCCGTCTTTCTTCAGCACCACCGAGCAGTCGAAGCGGGCCACCGTCTCGGCGATGCGCGCCGCGGCCCGCGCGTGCAGGCCCAGGCGGTTGGTCACCGCCAGGTTCTTTATTACCTGGTCTTCACCCATGGACGATCCTATCACGTCGGGGCCGCCTTTCAGCCGTCCCGGTCTTGCTTAATGCGCATCAGGAGCTTGTATACCTCATCCTTGCCGCGGCCGCACTCGGCGGCCACCCGCTTGGCCAAGCGGGCCGGGGCCTCCGCGCCTTGGGCCAGGCCCCGGCGCAGCAGGCGCTCCACCTCCTGGTCGTCCTGGGCCGGCTGGGGCTGGCCGCTGTGGCCGAAAACCAACAGGGATATCTCGCCGCGGATCGGCTCGGCCGCGGCCCGCTGGGCCAAGCGGCGGCAGGTGGTGTGCACCACCTCCTCGTGCAGCTTGCTTATCTCGCGGGCCATGACCACCGGCCGGTCGCCCACCACCTCGGCCAAGTCGCGGGCGGTGGCGGCCAGGCGGTGGGGGGCCTCGAAGATGGCCAGGGCCCAGCCTCCCTCGGCGGCCCGCCGCAGCAGCCGGCGGCGGGGGCCGGCCTTCACCGGCAGGAATCCCAGGAACAGCACCTGGGGCCGGGCCAGGCCGCTGACGCTGAGCAGGGCGGCCAGGGAGCTGGGGCCGGGTATGGGGCTCACCCGGTGGCCAGCGGCCACGGCGGCGGTGACCACCGCCGCGGCGGGATCGGAGACCCCGGGGGTGCCGGCGTCACTCACCAGGGCCACGTCGCGCCCGGCGTCCAGGTGCCCCACCACCTCGGCCGCCGCCCGCCGGCGGTTGGCCTCGCGGCAGGAGATGAGTTTGCGGCCGCTGACTCCCAAGTGGCTCAGCAGGCCCCGGGTGCGGCGCACGCTCTCGGCGGCCACCACCTCGGTGGTCGCCAGCACCTCGGCCGCCCGGGTCCCCAAGTCGGCCAGGTTGCCGATGGGGGTGGCCACCACCCACAGGGTCGCCACCGCTCAGTCCCCCACCCGGAAGGCGTCGGCCAGATGTTCGACGCGGGGCGACCGATCGCCCAGGCGCACGGTGACCACATCGAAGCGGCATCGGGGGGTGGGTCCCGGCCGCCGGGCCAGGTAGGCCTCGGCGGCGGCCACCAGCCGGCGGCGCTTGCGAGGGTCCACCCTTTGCAGCAACTCGCCGGGACCCGCGCCGGACTTCACCTCCACAAAGACCAACACCTCGCCGTCTAAAGCCACCACGTCCAGCTCGCCGCCGCCGCCGCGCACGTTGCCGGCCTCCAGGACCATGCCGCGCTCTTTGAGGTAGCGGCGGGCCATCTCCTCGGCCCGGCGGCCGGCGGCCACGGCCTGCCTGGCGCTAGTCAAGGCCCAGCTCCAGGCAGCGCTGGGCCACCGGCCCGTAGGAGCGGCGGTGCAGGGGGCAGGGGCCGTGGCGCTGCAAGGCGGCGCGGTGCTCCGCGGTGGGGTAGCCCTTGTTGGCGGCGAAGTTGTATTGCGGGTAGCGCTGGTGGGCCTGGATCATCAAGCGGTCGCGGTGGACCTTGGCCAGGATGCTGGCCGCGGCCACGCAGAGGCAGCGGCCGTCGCCGCCCACCACCGCCTGCTGTTCCACGGCCATGTCCAGGGTGAAGCGGCCGTCCACCAGGAGGTAGTCGGCCGGCGGCTTCAGCGCGTCCACCGCCCGGCGCATGGCCAACAGGCTGGCCTGGTGGATGTTGACGCGGTCTATCTCGTCGGGCTCGACCATGCCCACCGCCCAGGCCTCGGCCTGCTCCTGGATAATCCGGGCCAGCTCTTGCCGGCGCTTGGGGGCCAGGCGCTTGGAGTCGTTGAGGCCCGGGTCCCGCCAGTCGGCGTCCAGCACGCAGGCGCCAGCCACCACCGGTCCGGCCAGGGGTCCCCGGCCGGCCTCGTCCACCCCGGCCACGCGATGAAAACCCCGTCGGCGCAGGGACTCTTCCAAATCAGCGGCCGGCCTGTTCTTGGCCGGCGGACGCGAAGCGGCGGTTGGCATGCCCTGGCGCGCGGCCCTGGGCCTAGACCCGGCGGCGTTCCTTGATGCGGGCGGCCTTGCCCCGCAGCTTGCGCAGGTAGTAGATGCGGCCCTGGCGGACCTTGCCGCGGGTGACCACTTCCACCTTGTCGATGATCGGCGAGTGCACGGGGAAGACGCGTTCCACGCCGATGCCGTAGGAAATCTTGCGCACGGTGAAGGTGGCCCCGGTGCCGCCGCCGCGGCGCCGGAGCACTACGCCTTCGAAGACCTGGATGCGCTCTTTCTCGCCCTCTTTGATGCGTACGTGCACCCGAACGGTGTCGCCGGCCCGGAAGTCGGGGATGTCCACCCGCATCTGCTCACGCGCCAGCAAGGTAATGGGATCCATGGGTAGCCTCCATTGAGCGGGCCGCCGGACGCCGCAACGCCCTCGCCCGTGAAGTGGTCGGTGGTTATCTTTTCTCCCGCCCGGCCCGGCCCCTGGTGGCGCCGCTGCCCGGCGGGTCTAATCGTCCTCTGGCCCTGGCAGCTCGGCCAAGGTCTCTTGGTCCGCCGGCTCCAGCTTGGCCCGCTTGAGCAAATCGGGCCGGCGGCGCTGGGTGGCCAGCAGCGACTGCTCGCGCCGCCAGCGCTCGATGGCCGCGTGGTTGCCGCTAAGCAGCACCTCGGGCACGGCCAGCCCTCTATACTCCGGCGGGCGGGTGTAGTGCGGGTGCTCCAGCAGTCCGTCGCTGAAGCTGTCGCGCCGGGCCGACTGGGCCCCGCCCAGCACGCCGGGGATTAGCCGACTCACCGCCTCGACCACGGCCAAGGCGGCCAATTCGCCGCCGCTGAGCACGAAGTCGCCCAGGCTCAGCTCCTGGTCGACCTTGAGGCGGCGGAAGCGGTCGTCCACGCCTTCGTAGCGGCCGCAGACCAGGATGAGCCGCGGCAGGCGGCTGAAGTCGCGGGCCGCGGCCTGGTCGAAAACGCGCCCGCGCGGCGATAGCAGGATCACCGGCGCCGGCGGTATCTCCGGCAGGCTCTCCACGGCCTCCACCAGGGGCGGGGCCATCATTACCATGCCGTTGCCGCCGCCGTAAGGGGCATCGTCCACAGTGCGGTGCCGGTCGTGGGCAAAGTCCCGGATATCGGTGAGGCGCACCGTTATCAGCTCGGCGGCGGCGGCTCTTCCCAAGATGGAGGTCTCGCAGTAGCGGCGGCATATCTCGGGAAAGAGGGTAAGTATATCAAAGATCATGGCCGATTTCTCTGCCCATGAGCCGTGGGGCCACTACGGCCGGCCCGCCGCTTTGGCTGGTTGGCCCCCGGCCCGGTTGGTCCCACCTGCCCTGCTCGCCTTGTCCCGCTGACTCGCTTGACCTATTCCGCCGGCCCGCTTGGCTTGGCCTATCTCCTTGCCCCCTGCCACCCCGGCTGCCTCTTGCCACCCCGGCTGGCCCTGCTTGCTTAGCTTGGCCCCTGGTCCCCCTTGCCCCGGTTGGCCCGCCGGTCCCGCTGGGCCTTATTTACTCTGTCGGCCCCGCTTGCCTTGTCTCGCCCCGGCCCTTTCTCGCCCCTCGGCCCTTTGCCCCCCGGCCCTTTTTGCCTCCCTGCCCCCCTTTAGCCCCTTGGCCCCTTTGGCACCCTGGCCCCCTTCCAGTTGGGCTTCGATGAGGCCCTCGGGAGGGTCGACGATCACCAGGCCGCCTTTGACGTCGAGCTTGGTGACGATCTGGCGGGTCACCGGGATGAGCACTTCGCGGCCGTCTTGGTCGGCCACCACCAGCAGGTCGTGGGCGCCGGTGTCCATGAGGTTTTTGACGGTGCCGAGGGTTTGGCCCTGGCTGGTTTTGACCACCGCGCCTTTTAGTTCGAACCAGTAGTACTGGTCATCGGGCAGGGGCGGCAGGTCTTGGCGTCGCAGGTAAACCCAGCAACCTTTTAGTTGTTCCGCCTCTTCCCTGGTGCCGATTTCGCGGGCCCGCAGCAGGAGGCGCTTACCCTGGCGGCGCAGCGACTCCGGGGTGAGGGTCCTGGTTTGGTTGGGATGGGGACCGACCAGCAGAACCTCGGCTTGGCTAAAGACCGCGGGGTCTTCGCTAAACGGGTAGAGCCTGATCTCCCCTCTCAGCCCGAACGCTCCTGAAGCCCTCCCCATGACCACGAGGTCATCGGGGTTCATGGCTACTCGAGAATCTCCAGCACCGAGCGTTTACGCACCTTGGTGGAAGCCGCGCTGAGTATGGTGCGCATGGCCCGGGCGGTGCGGCCCTGTTTGCCGATGACCTTGCCCAGGTCCTCTTTGGCCACTTTCAACTCAATGACCGAGGTCTGTTCTCCCTCGATCTCGTTGACCTTGACCGCTTCGGGGTTGTCCACCAGCGCCTGGGCGATGTACATAATCAAGTCTTTCATCGACAACCTCCACTTGAAGATAGAGCACGCCAGCGCAAGTTGGGGGACCTGGCTGACTATTAACCGGCCGCCGCTGCCTTGTCTTGCTGAGAATCCGGCCATAGCCCACGTGACTTAAGCAGGCTCAAGACGGTATCCGTCGGCTTGGCGCCGCGTTGCGTCCATTTTTGTAAGCGCTCTTGGTCCAGCTTCACTTCGGCCGGGTCCTGGTGGGGGTCATAGGTTCCGAGAATCTCCAGGAACCGGCCATCGCGTGGTGCTTCGATATCCGCGGCCACGATGCGATAGTAGGGTTTTTTCTTGGCCCCGATACGGGTCAACCTGATCTTTACCGACATATGTTTTCGCCTCGTTACTCGTCCCGCGCCTTTAGGCTGGCGGGGGGGTGTCAATAAACCTGGAACCTACATGGGCAGCATATTGCGCAGGGCTTTTTTGCCGCCCATCTTGGTCATGCTCTTCATCATCTTGCGCGCCTGCACGAAATTCTTCAACAGGCGGTTAACCTCGGCCACCGAGGTGCCGGAGCCCTTGGCGATACGCCTGCGCCGCGAGGCGTTGATGATCCCGTGGTTTCGCCGTTCGCCCGGGGTCATGGAACAGATAATGGCCTCGACGCGTTTGAGCTCCTTTTCATCGGGGGCCATGTTCTTGAGCCCCTTGATCTTACCGGCCCCGGGGATCATGCTGAGGATCGACTCCAAGGACCCCAGCTTCTTGATCTGGCGTAGCTGGTCGCGAAAGTCCTCCAGGGTGAACTGGTTGGCCGCCATCTTGGCGGCGAGTTTTTCAGCCTGCTGTTGGTCGATGGCCTCGGAGGCCTTTTCCACCAGGGACAGGACATCGCCCATACCCAATATACGCCCGGCCAGCCGGTCGGGGTGAAAATCCTCGATAGCGTCGAGTTTTTCGCCCACGCCCATGAGCTTGATGGGCACGTCGACCACGGCGCGGATGGACAGGGCCGCGCCGCCGCGGGCGTCGCCGTCGAGCTTGGTGAGCACCACCCCGCTGAGCCCCAGGCGGTCGTGAAAGGCCTGGGCCACATTCACCGCGTCCTGGCCGGTCATGGCGTCGGCCACCAGCAGGACCTCCACCGGGGACAGCTTCTCCCGGATCAGGGCCAACTCGGCCATCAGCTCGTCGTCCACGTGCAGGCGGCCGGCGGTGTCCAGGATGATCACGTCGGCCCCGGCGCGGGCGGCCTGGCTCAGGGCGGCCAGGCATACCTTCACCGGGGTGGAGCCGGGGTCGCTCTCCGCCACCGGCACCTGGATCTGGGCGCCCAATTTCCTGAGCTGCTCAATGGCCGCCGGCCGTTGCAAGTCGGCCGGCACCAGGAAGGGTTGTCGGCCCTGCTTGCGCAGCTTGAGGGCCAACTTGGCGCAGGTGGTGGTCTTGCCCGAGCCCTGCAGCCCCACCAGCATGTAGACTAGGGGGGGCTTGCCCTGCAGGGTAAGGGGCTCCAGGCGTCCGCCCATCAGCTCGGTCAACTCGTCGTTGACCACCTTGATCACCTGCTGAGCCGGGGTGAGGCTCTTCATCACCTCCTTGCCCACCGCCCGCTGACGCACGCGGGCTATGAAGTCCTTGGCCACCCTGTAGTGGACATCGGCCTCCAACAGGGCCAGGCGCACCTCGCGCAGTGCGTCGGCGATATTTTTCTCAGAGAGCTTGCCGTGACCCTTTAGCTTCTTGAAGGTCTCGGCCAGACGCTCGCTCAGGTGATCCAGCATCAAACAACCTCTGGCTCAGTCCGTCAGGCGTGTTGAACTCGCGTACTAATCTGGTCACGACCGGCAAAGTTACGTATTATAAAGAAGATGCGCGGCCGCGTCAATGTGGGGCGCGATATTTTCTCCCCGCCGCCACTTATTCACATATTACCATCCCACCCCCAAACGATTCAATTCCTACTTTGGCGCCGAACTTTAGCCGTTTGACTGCCACCACAGGCCCTGCTAACCTTAGCCGGGGTCGGCGCCACGGGGGTTCCGGGCAGGCGGCGCGCCGTTGGAGCTAATGCACAACTTACGGTTATAATTATGGATTATCTGTTGGCCCTGGATGTAGGAGGGGGTACCCGCGATCTGCTGCTCTGGCAGCGGGACCAGACCATTGAAAACGCGGTGAAGATGGTGCTACCCTCGCCCACCCGGGTGGCGGCGGCGCGCATACGCCGGGCCGGGGCGAGCGGCCGGCCGGTTTTTTTGTCCGGCTGGCTCATGGGCGGAGGCATGGTGAGCCGGGCGGTGCAGGAGCACCTCGCCGCCGGCCACCAAGTTTGGGCCACGCCCTCGGCCGCGGCCACCCTGCACGACGACCCGGCCCGGGTCCAGGCCATGGGGGTGGCCATCGTCGAGAGTGCGCCGGCCGATGCGGTGGTGATACCCTTTGGCGACCTGGACCTGGACAGCCTGGCCGGGGCCCTGGCCCGCTTTGACCTTGAGCTGCCGGCGCAGTTGGCGGTGGCGGTGTGCGATCACGGCTACTCCCCCGGGTTTTCCAACCGCAAGTTCCGCTTTGGCCAGTGGCGCTCTTTCTTAGATAGCGGCGGCCGGCTGAGCGACCTCATCACCGACGACCCGGCCGAGCACCTCACCCGCATGCGGGCCATCGCCGACCAGGCGCCGGGGGTGCTTTTAATGGACACCGCGGCCGCCGCCCTGTGGGGGGCCCTGCAAGACCCCACCGTGGCCGCGCGGGCCGAGCAAGGCATCTGCGTGGTCAACGCCGGCAACATGCACACCGTGGGGTTTTTGCTCCAGGGCGAGCGGGTGCTGGGGGTCTACGAGCACCACACCCGCCGCTTGGACACCGCCCGGCTGGCCGACCACATCGCCCGCTTCATCAGCGGCGACCTGGCCGACCAGGAGGTCTTTGACGACAACGGCCACGGCTGCGCCCGCCTGGCCGAGGCCCCGCGGGAGGTAGCCGGGCCGGTGGTGCTCACCGGACCCCGCCGGCGGCTGGCCCAGGGCCTGGGCTGGCAAACCGCGGTGCCCCTGGGCGACGTGATGCTCTCGGGTTGCTTTGGGCTGGTGGCCGCGGCCCGAGTGGCCTGGGGCGAGGCCGACCCCCGGTGGTTCTAAGGGGCCGGGCCGACCGTAACCATTGTATTGTGCGCCGCACTTTAGTAATTTCTAGCCATGGATAAGCAGAGCCAAAAAGAGGCGGCGGCCCGGGTGGCCGAGCTCTCGGCCGAGCTGCGGCGGCTCTCCCAGCTCTACTACACCGACGGGATAAGCGAGGTATCGGACCGGGCCTACGACCAGATGATGTGGGAGCTGGAGGAGCTGGAACGGGCCTTCCCCGAGCTGGCCGCGCCCGACTCCCCCACCCGCACCGTGGGCGCCCCTCCCAAGACCACCTTCCGGCCGGTACGGCACTACCGCCCCATGCTCAGCCTGGAGTCCAAGGAAGGCATGGTGTTGGTCTACAAGCTGCTCCAGCGCCTGGAGCAGGCCGGGGCCGGGGGAGCCGCGCTCATCGCCCAGCCCAAGATCGACGGGCTGTCCATCGAGCTGGTCTACCAGGGCGGGCTGCTGCACACCGCCTCCACCCGCGGCGACGGCATCACCGGCGAGGACGTCACCCCCAACGTGCGCACCATCGCCAGCCTCCCCGGCCGCCTCACCGACTGCCCCCACCGCCTGGTGGTGGTGCGCGGTGAGGTGTACATGGACCGGGCCGGCTTTGACCGGCTCAACCGCAAACTGGTGCAGGAGGGCGGCGAGGGCTTTGCCAACCCGCGCAACGCCGCCGCCGGTTCCCTGCGCCAGCAGGACCCGGCCGTCACCGCCGAGCGTCCTCTAAGCTTTTTCCCCTTTGAGCTGGTCACCGCCCAGGAGCACGGCATGAGCTCCGACAGCCAGGCCATGGCGGCCATGGCCGCCTGGGGCCTGCCGGTGCAGCAGAACCACCTGCGCCAGGGCAACGACCTGGAGTTCGTAGACCAGGTGCGACGAGATTACGACCAGCAGCGCGAGCAGGACCGCTTGCAGTTTGAGATCGACGGGGTGGTGGTGAAGGTCGACGACCTGGCCCTGCGCCGGCGCTTGGGCGCGCGGGCCCGCACCCCGCGCTGGGCGGTGGCCCTGAAGTTTGCGCCGCGCCAAGAGATCACTACGGTGCGCGACATCGTGGTGCAGGTGGGGCGCACCGGCAAGCTCACCCCGGTGGCCCTGCTGGATCCGGTGGACGTAAGCGGGGTGACCGTGAGCCGGGCCACCCTACACAACTTCGACGAGGTGGCCCGCCTGGACGTGCGGGTGGGCGACATGGTGCGGGTGGAGCGGGCCGGTGACGTCATCCCCCGGGTGGTGGAGCTCTTCGGCCCGGCCGAGCCCCGCGGCCCGGTGCTGGCCCCGCCGCAGCGCTGCCCGGTCTGCGGGGCCACGGTGGAGCAGGGCCGCACCGCCGGCGGCGGCCAGGGGGTCAACTACTATTGCCGCAACACCCTGGGATGCCCGGCCCAGTTGGAAGGAGCGCTCAAGCACTTTGCCGGCCGCCAGGCCATGGACATCGAGGGACTCGGGGAAAAGCGGGTGGCCCAGTTGCGCCAAAAGGGCCTGCTGCGCGACCTGCTGTCCATCTACCGCCTGCACCAGCACCAGGAGCGCATCGCCAAGTGGGAGGGCTGGGGCGAGACCTCCGCGGCCAAGCTGATCCAGGCCATCGAGCAGACCCGCGGCAAGCCCTTTGACCGCTTCTTGTTCGCCCTGGGCATCGCCCACCTGGGCTCCGAGACCGCCCGCGAGTTGGCCCAGCGCTTCAACAGCCTTGGTGAGCTGGAGGCGGCGGTGCGGCAACAACAGGGCCGGCGCGGGCTGGCCGGCCTGCCGGCCGGCACCAAGAACCTGGCCCGTGCTATATTGGATTTTCTGCCCCAAGACCCGGCGGCCCGGCCGGAGCCGGCCAGCCGCGACGAGCTGGTCAGGACCCTGCAGGGCATCAAGGGCGTGGGCCGGCAAAAGGCCGAGGCCCTGGCCGAGCTGGGCAGCCTGGCGGCCCTGCGGCGGGCGGCCCAGGAAGAGTTGGAGCGCCAACAAGTTCCCGGCCTGGGGGTGGGCGGGCCGGTTTTGCTTGAGGAGCTCAGCAAGTTTTTCGACCACCCCCAGATGTGCGCCATGGCCTACGCCCTGGAGCGGGAGGTGGGCCCCACCCCGGTGGAGCCGACCGCCGCGCCGGCCGGTGACAGCCCCCTGGCCGGGGTGAGCGTGGTCTTCACCGGTACGCTGCAAAACATGACCCGGAGCCAGGCCCGGGAGCTGGTGCGCCGCCTGGGAGGCCGGCCGGTGAGCAACCTGTCGCGCTCCACCGGCCTGGTGGTGGTGGGCCGGCAACCCGGGTCCAAGGCCGAGCAGGCGCGCCGCCTGGGGGTGAAGATCATCGACGAAAACCAGTTCACGGCCCTGGTGCAGGCCGGGCCGCAGCCGGCCCAAGGTAAGCTTTTCTAGGGGCCGGCGTCATCATGAGGAGACGGATCACATGGAAACGGTTAGGGCGGTGGCTCTCATCTCGGGCCGAGTGCAGGGGGTCTTTTTCCGGGCCAGCACCCGGGAGGTAGCCGAGCGGCTGGGACTCAAGGGCTTTGTACGCAACCTGCCCCTGGTAAAGGTGGAGGCGGTCTTCGAAGGCCCGCGCGACAAGGTGCAGGAGGCCCTGGACTGGTGCCACCAGGGACCGCCCGGGGCCGAGGTGCGACAGGTGCGGGTTAGCTGGGTGGAGCCGGTGGGCGACGAGGACGGCTTCGAGATACGCTACGGCTAAGAACCCGGGCGCGGCTTGACACCCGGGCCGCGATTGGATACACCAAGCCAGCCCCTGGACATAGTGATGCCTCCAGCTTAGGAGCAAAGCATGCAAAAATCGCAAGTCATCCGCGCCGCGGTGGTGCTGAGCCTGTCGATCCTGGTGGCCCTGGCCGCCGGGACCCTCACCGGCTGCCAGGCCGCCAAGGCGGTGGGATCGATCTTCAATCCTACGCCGGCCCTGCCGGCCACCGGCACCGACCTGCCCAAGCGGGTGGTGGTGGTGCCCTTCCGCAGCACCCTGAGCCAGTACGTCCCGCGCTCCCTGGCCATCGGCCGCCACCTGGAAAAGGCTCTCAAGGCCAACCCCGGTACGGTCCTGGTGGACTACCGGGTCCTGGAGGCCGCGATGCAACGCCTCACCGCGCCGGGGATCACCGAGGTGGACCAGCAGCTCTACGCCGCCCGGCTCACGGGCATCAACACCGTGGTGCGCGGCGCCCTGGTGGATATCTCGGTGCGGCGCGAGCTCAAGGGGCTCTACGGCTTCCGCGAGAACATCCCCTTCTTGGGCCTGGAGGCCCAGTTCATAATCCTCGACGCCGGCAGCGGCACCCAGGTGGGCGAGCGCTCCATCCGCCGCCAGGTGAAGATAACCGAGGTCATGGCCGAGGGACTGGAGATGGGTAAGAAGCCCAAGGCCGAGCTCTTGGACCAGCTCCAGGCCGAGTTGGAAAAAGAAGCGGCCCAGTGGGTGGTGGCCAAGATCGCCGACCAGCCCTGGAACGGGATGATCCTGGAAGTCGACGGCGAGCGGGTGAAGGTCACCGGCGGCACTGATAACGGGCTGGCCAAGGGCGCCGAGCTGCTCGTCCTGCGCCGCGGCGAACCCATAAAGACCGGCGCGGGACGCACCCTGTTCCTCACCGGCAAGCAGGTGGCCCGGGTGCGTCTCACCGAGGTGGGCAAGGCGGTGTCCTGGGCCGAGGTCATCGGCGGGGACAAAAAGGGCAAGAAGATAGTCCTGCGGCCCGGCCAGGTGGTGCGGATTCCCTAGGCCGACCGGGCCGCCAGGTCGCGGCCCCAGCAAAACAGATCACCCGTCGCACCAGGGTCCCGGTGCGACGGGTTTTTACTTGGTACGCCGGGCCGACTCCAGCATCTGCCGGGCGTGGGCCATGGCCTTGTCGTCTTGCGCGCCGCCGCCGAGCATGCGGGCCAGCTCGGCCACCCGCCCCGCCTGGTCCAGGGACCTGATCACCGTGTGGGTGCGCCGGCCGTCGGTTTGTTTCTCCACCGCCAGGTGATGATCGGCCCAGGCGGCGATCTGGGGCAGGTGGGTTATGCAGATCACCTGGAAGCTGCGGCTCAGGGCCGCCAGCTTGGCCCCCACCACCGAGCCCACCCGGCCGCCGATGCCCTGGTCCACCTCGTCAAAGATGAGGGTGGGTGCGCTGCGTCCCCGGGCGGTGACCCCCTTGATGGCCAGCAGGATGCGCGACAGCTCGCCGCCGCTGGCGATGCGGCCCAGGCGGCGCAGGCCTTCGCCGGGGTTGGGGGCGATGAGGAACTCGGCCTGCTCCAGGCCCCGGCTGGCCAGCGGCCCGCGCTCGGTGGCCAGGCCGGCCCCGCCCGGCGGCGAGAGCTCCACCTGGAACCGGCAGCCGGCCATGGACAACTGGTTCAGCTCCTCCTCCACCGCGCGGGCCAGGCGCTCGGCGGCCGCGGCCCGCTGCTGGCTCAGCTCCGCGGCCAGGGCCAGGGCCCGGGCCAGGGCCTCGGCCCGCCGGCTGGTTAACTCGTCCAAGCGACCCTGGCCCTGTTGCAGGGAGGCCAGCTCGGCACGGGCCTGGTCCAGGGCCTCCAGGGCCGCGGCGGTGGAGCCGCCGTACTTGCGGGTGATGCGCTGGAGCTTAAGCAAACGCCCTTCCACCCAGTCCAGGCGGCCGGGGTCAAAGACCAGGCCGGCCTTGTAGCCTTGCAGGTCGGCGGCGGCGTCTTCCAGCAGGAAGTAGGCCTCGTCGAGCTTGTCGCCAAAGTCCCCGGCGCGCGGGTCCAGCTTCTTCAGGTCCTCCACCAGGGAGCGCACCCGCCCCAGCATCTCCAGGGCCGAGCCCTCGGCGGCGTACAGGCCCTGGTGGGCGTTCTCGCTCAGGGTGGCTACCTGCTCGGCGTTGGCCAGGAGCCGGCGCTCTTGGCGCAGCTCCTGTTCCTCCTGCGGGTCCAGCTCGGCCTGGGTCAGCTCGTCGACCTGGTGCTGCAGCATCTCCCGCTGGGCCTCGCGCTGGGCCAACTCGGCCTGGACCTGGCTGATCTGCCGGTCCAGCTCACGCACCTGGCCCACCGCCTGGCCCACCGCGGCGCACTTCTCCTCCAGGCCGGCGAAGCGGTCCAGCAGCACCAGGTGCTGCTCTGTGCGCAAAAGCTCCTGGCTGGCGTGCTGGCCGCTGATGTTCACTAGGCGGGGTCCCACCTCGGCCAGCAGTCCCAAGGTAGACAAGGCGCCCGAGACCTGCACCCGGTTGCGCCCTTGGCGGCTCACCACCCGGCGCACCACCAGGTCGCCGTCATCGCTGGCCAGGCCGGCTTGGTCCAGGCGGCGCTCGATGTCGTCCAAGCCGCGCAGGTCGAACAGCGCCTCCACCACCGCCTGGTCGGCTCCCCGGCGTATGAGGTCGCCGGCCGCCCGCTGGCCCAAGAGCAGGTTTACCGCGGCCAGGATAATGGATTTGCCGGCCCCGGTCTCGCCCGAGAGCACGGTGAAGCCCGGCTGCAGCTCCAGCTCCAGGTCTTGGATAATGGCGAAGTCGCGTATCTTGAGAAAACGAAACATGCTCTACCCGTCAAAGTGCAAACGCCAGGCGGCCGGGTCCAGGGCCGCGCCGCCGGGGTAGCACGCCAGGCGACCCCGGCCGATGATGAGCTTCATGGTCTCCAGGGCGGCCAGGGCCCCGGCCATCCAGACCAGGGGTCCCAGGCTGGGCGGAGCGGCGCCCTGGGCCATGGCCAGGGCCGCCCGCGCCTCCAGGGTGAAGGCCCCGCCATGGCCGTCGCGCCAGCGCGGCGCCTCCAGCCGGGTGTAGGCCTCGGCCAAGCGCTCGGGGTCCAC
Source organism: Desulfarculaceae bacterium (assembly GCA_027067385.1). Taxonomy (GTDB): domain Bacteria; phylum Desulfobacterota; class Desulfarculia; order Desulfarculales; family Desulfarculaceae; genus JAMOVV01. Next base: position 2,233 of record JAMOVV010000045.1, on the reverse strand, counting down.
CTGGTCCAGGTCCTGCCCCTGGCTGGGCCAGCCTTCTTCGGGGTCCGGGCCATGGGGTTGAAACACCCGCACCTGGATAACCGGCAGGGCCAGGGCCTCCACCAGGGGCACCTGCAGGCGGCGGGCGGCGCGCAGGGCCCGCAGGGAGGGGGCCAGGGCGTCTATGGCCAGCACGCCGGCGGCGGCCCCGGCCAGGGCCCGCTCGGCCGAGGCCCGGTCGCTCACCGGCGGCAATACCCGCAGGTCCAACTCCGGGTTGATACCCCTGAGGCGCTCGGCCATCACCTCGGCCTTGTGGCGCCCCAGGCTGTCGTGCGTGGCCCCCACCTGCCGGTTGAGGTTGGATGCCTCGAAGCGATCGCCGTCGCAGATACTCACGCGGCCCACCCCGGCGCGCACCAAGAGTTCGGCGGCCACGCCGCCCACCCCACCTTGGCCCAACACGCTTACCCGGGCGCCGGCCAGGGCCGCTTGCTCCCGGGGGCTGAGCAGGCCGCGCTGCCGCTGCCAAGCCGGGCCGAATATGGCATGGTCGGCCATGGGCTCTCCTCCGCGACCACCCTACCCCGGCCCGGGCAGAGGGTCAAGACAGCGCTCGCCGGCCCCATGGACGCTTGACTAACGCCCAGGCCTGCTCTATGGTTCAGCCTCAACAGAGGGGGCGAGCCATGCTCATCGAGATCAACCCGGACCATCCCCAACCGCGCCGCATCGAGCAGGTGGTGCAGGCCATCGTCGACGGCGGGGTGGTGGCCTATCCCACGGACACGGTCTACGGCCTGGGTTGCGACATCTTCAACAAGAAGGCGATTAAGCGGGTGGCCCAGATCACGGGCTTGCCGGCGAGCAAGACCTTCTCCTTCATCTGCCCGGGGCTCAAGGAACTGAGCCGCTACGCCCAGGTGACCAACTACGGCTACAAGACCCTCAAGCGCCTGTTGCCGGGACCCTACACCTTTATCCTCAAGGGCTCGCGCCAGGTGCCCAAGATGATGCTCACCCGGCGCAAGACCGCCGGCATCCGGGTGCCGGACCACGCCATCTGCCTGGCCATCGTGAGCCGGCTGGGTCACCCCATCATCAGCACCAGCGCCAAGGACGCCGAGGGCAACCCCTTTCGCCACGGCTGGGAGATCGAGGAGGCACTGGGCAACCGGTTGTCCCTGGTGGTGGACGGCGGGCCGGTGCCGGGGCGGCTGTCGAGCGTGGTAAGCCTGGTGGACGACATCCCCGAGGTGCTGCGGGTGGGCGCCGGCGAGGTGGACGAGTTTTTAAGCTAGCGGCGGGCGGGCGGCGCGGCGGGGCCGGCCGGGGAGCGCTCCAGGTATAGCAGGGTGGCGCCCACCGCGCCCACCGGCAGCAGGGCCAGGTTGAGCACCGGGATCATGCCCATGACGAACAGGGCGGCACCAAAACCCAGGCCGGTGAGCCGCAGCCGCCAGACATAGGCCAGCTTTTGGCGCAGGTTGAGCCCGCGCCGGTCCAGAGAATAGTCCAAGAACTCCAGCACCAAGAAAAAGCAGGTAACCAGCCAGGCCAGGACGGCATAGGCCAGGGCCCCGAGTCCGGGGGCCAGGTTGATGACCAGGAGCACGGCCAGCACCACCAGGTAGAGCAGCAGTTTGCGCACCTGCAACAGGCCCACCCGCAGAATCTCGCGGAGCATGGCCCCGGCTCCGCCCGGGCCGCCGGGCACCCCGCCGGCCACGGCCATCTCCACCCGCCGGGTGAGTATCTCCAAAAAGGGGCAGGCCAACAGGTTGCCCACCATGGTGAAGAGGTAGAGCTCCACCAAGAGCAGCAGGGCCACCACCAGGACGATGAGCAGGTATAGCAGGGCCGACCAATACCAGGCCTCGGCCGCGGGGATGAGTCCCCGCACCCACTGGTCAAAGCGGGTGTAGCTGAACCAAAAGACGGCGGCGAACAGGGCCAGGTTGATAAGCAAGGGCATGACCACCAGGGGCCAGAGGCGCTTGTGGCTCCACAAAAAAGAAAAGGCCGCGCGGGGAATCGCCAGCCCCCCCAGCAAGCCCTGGAATCGCCCGGTCGGACTCATGGTGTGTTTACTCAAAAGCCGATGATCGCTGTAAAGACGGCCCTGGCGCCGTTAATTTCCGCCAGCCGCTAACGCCCGTTTTGGCCCCTGCCCGTCTGCCCTTTCGCCTCCTCGCCCTTCGGCCCCCTCGCCCCGTTGCCCTTGCCCCCTCGCCCCGTTGGCCCTTGCCCCCTC
>JAMOVV010000044.1 GCA_027067385.1 Desulfarculaceae bacterium | reverse complement strand
GGTATCAGGGTGCGCAAAGACGAGATAGACGCCTTTATCCGGCGCATCCGGGAGTCCAACGGCCTGAGCGAGGAGGCCTTCGTGGCCCGCCTGAGCCAGCGCGGCATCACCATGGCCGACTACCGCCAGCAGCTCCGGCGCGATATCCTGCGCCGGCGGCTCATCGCCCGTTCGGTCAAGGACCGGGTGGTGATCAGCGACGCCCAGATCGACGAGTATTACCGCAACCACATGGCCGCCATATCCTCCATGGGGGGGGTGCGGTTTCGGGCCATCTTCATCATGGTGCCGCCGGACGCCCCGCCGGCCGGGGTCGAGGCCCTGCGTAAAAAGGCTGAGAAACTGCGGCAAGAGGTGGCCAACGGCGCCGACTTCGCCGCCATGGCCAAGAAGTACTCCCAGGGACCAGGCAAGGACCGAGGTGGGGAGCTGGGGCCGCTCAAGGCCGATGACCTGCTGCCGGCCATGCGCCAGGCCCTGGCCGATATGAAGCCGGGTGACCTGAGCCCGGTGGTGGAGATTCCCGGCGGTTTCGTATTTATGAAGATGATGGACCGCTCGGGCAAGTCCAGCCTGCCCACCGCCGAGGTGCGGGAGCAGATTCGCCAAAAGCTGGAAAAGGAGGCCTTTGAAAAACGCTACCGCCAGTGGCTCAAGGAACTGCGGGCCAAGACCTACGTGCGGATATTGGAGCCCTAGCCGGCCCGTCCCGACGATCACCGGATGTAAAAGGGCCGCGCGGCATCTGCCGCGCGGCCCTGGTTTTTGGCCTATCCTGGTCCCGCTGGCAGGAGTCTAGGGTCTTGATTTTTGCCGGCCGGCCTTGCGGGCCAGGTGGCGCAGGTGCTCCAGGCTCATGGTCATCTGCCAGCGGCCGCCCTCAAAGGCGCCGTAGTCCGCCCCCATCATGGCCGAGGCCAGGCGGGTGGAGTTGGCGTAGAACAACCATAGTTGGGTCCAGACCTTTTCGATGTACTCGTCAAAGGCGCTGCCCCCCTGGGCCGGCCCCCGGGCCCGGCCGCTGCGCCAGGCCTCCTGCATGATCTGGGTGGCCAGGGCCACCACCTGGTTGGTGGTGCGCACCGTGTGGTCCAGGCGCGCGAACTGCCCCTCCACCACCGCGGTGGCGTGGCAACCCAGGCAGACGGCCTGCATGTTCTGGCGACGCTTGGCCTGCTCGGCTCGGCTGATGAGCCCCCGGGCGGCCGGTTTGCCGTCCAGGCTGGCGGCCAGGGGCAGGCCGTCGGGGGCCTTGAGCCGCGAGGTGTCGGCGCTTTGGGGATGGGGGTGGGCGTAGGGCGCCCCGAAGATGCGGGTGTCGATGCGGTCGCTCATGGCGTGGCTGCGCTTGGCCAAGACATCGCCGTCGCTGTTGGTGACCAGGCTCACGTGGCAGGCGGCGCAGGAGGGGGCGGTGAAGTCGCGACCCACCTGCCAGGGCACCGCCGTGAGGTTGAAGCCCTGGGAGGCGGAGGTAAACAGGTTGCCGTGCTTGGAGGCGGCCCACACCTTGAAGGCCGGCACGTCGGGACCCTTGTGGCACTGGCCGCAGGTATAGGGCCGGCGGGCGGTGGCTATGGAGAAGCGGTGGCGGGCATGGCAGGAGGCGCAGGAGCCCTTGGAGCCGTCGGGGTTGATGCGCCCCACCCCCTGGTTGGGCCAGCCGGCCAGCACCGGGAAGCTCATCTCGCCCATGTCGGTCTGGCGCTTGATATGTCCGGTGACCTTGATCACCGTGCCGTGGCACGACAGGCAGGCGTCGGCCCGGGTGGCCGCGTCGGCACGCAGGCGCTGGAGCGCTCCGCCGGCCAGCCGGCGGGGGCCCAGCACCTCGGCCACCAGGGAGCGGTACAGGGGATTGGCCATGAGGTTGCCGTAGGCCTGGGACATGAGGTTGTGCTGGTACTGGGCCGCCTCCTCGGCGTGGCAGGTGGCGCAGTCGCGCGGGCTGGGCACCACGTGCACGGTGTAGGCGTCGTGGGCAAAGCTGTCGGCGTGGGCCTGGGGGTTTTGGGTGTGGCATTCGGCGCAGCCCACCACGGTGCCGGCCAGCGACGGCGGTATCTTCTTGGACGACACCCGCCGGGCCAACGCGGTCTTTTTACGGGCCTGGGCCGGGGTGGTCTTGGCGTGGGCGCTGGCCCGCCAGGCGGCCACGATACCCGGGGTGACGCTGGTGTGGCACTCCAGGCAGCCCTGGGTGGCCTCGCTCACCGGCGGACCTCCCGCCCCGGCCGGGGAGGCCCCGGCCAAAAGAAAGGCCAGGCCGACAGCGGCGAACCATTGCTTGGTCATAGTGCGTCTCACAATCCTAGGTAGCCAGGTCGGCCGGGGGGGTGAAGGCGCGGCCGGCCAGTTGCTTGTCGAGCATGAACATGGCCCCGCGGGCGCCCTCGGCCATCTTGAACTGCCCCACCAACTCGTCGGCCCCGGCCTCCTCCTCCACCTGCTCGGCCACGAACCACTGCAGGAAGTTGTAGGTGGCGTGGTCCTTCTCGGCCATGGCCAGGTCCACCAGGTCGTTGATCAGACCGGTGACCTTGGCCTCGTGGGCCGCCACCGCCTCGGCCACGGCCAGGGGCGAGTCCCACTCGGTGGGCGGGGCCTCGATGGCCGTGAGCAACACCCGGCCGCCGCGCTCGCGCAGGTAGTTGTGCAGGCGCACCGCGTGGGTCAGCTCCTCCTGGGCCTGCACCCGCATCCAGTTGGCAAAGCCGGGCAGGGGTACGGTGTCCAGGTAGGTGGACATGGACATGTAGAGATAGGCCGAGTACATCTCGGCGTTGATCTGGGCGTTGATGGCCTGTTCTATCTTGGGATTGATCATGGCTGGCTTGGCTCCTGGGTGAGGGGTTGGGTTGGGCGCCGCGCCCCCGGCCGGGGTGAACCGCCTCGGCCGCGGACCCCTGCCGCCGAGGTGGCATACCTCCTTCGCCCGGCCCGGCGGCCGGGGGGGATGGCTAAACGGTGCGGGCGGCGGCCGTTTAAAACTTATCGGTGTGCAGGAACTCGGCGACCTCTTTGCGCTTGGGCGCCTTGGGCTCCTGGGCCGGGTAACCCATGGGCACCATGGCCACCAGCTCGTAGCCCTCGGGCACCCCGCATATCTCGGCCGCCTTGTCCTGGTCAAACAGCCCCACCACCACGGTGCCCAGGCCCAGGGCGTGGGCGGCCAGGCAGAGCTCCTGGCAGGCGATGCCCAGGTCAAAGAGCAGCCAGTCGCCAAACTTGGTGGTGACCATGCCCTTGTAATAGCCGCTGGCCTCTTTTTTGCCCACCAGGACCAGGAGCTTGGGCGCGCTGGTGATGGTCTTGGTGGCCGGGTTGCCCTTGCCCATGGTCTGTTGCAGGCGCGAGCGCAGCTCGGGGTCGACCACGTCGATCACCTCCCAGCACTGGGTATTGGCCCAGGACGGGGACCAGCGCACCGCTTCCATCACCTGGTGCAGAACCTCGTCGGATACCGGGCGGTCCTCAAACTTGCGTATGGATCGTCTGCTCTTTAGCAGCTCCAGAAAGTCCGACACCTCGCCTCCTCCTTGGTCGGTCCCGCCCCCCGGCCGCCGGGGCCGGGGGGCGGGACGCGGGGTCTACTTGGCCAGCGCCTCCTGGGCCTTTTTGGCGCACTCGGCCATTATCTCGTCCTCTTTGGCCACGTCTTCGAGGGTCTTGCCTTGCATGGCCTCGGGCATGGGCTCCAGCCCGTGCTTGATGCGCACAAACTGGGTGCCGGTCTGGTCGTAGATGGCCGCGGTCATCACGTCGAACTCGTCGGCTCCCTCGATGTCCGCTACCCGGTCCCGGGCCTGGTCCATCTCCGGCTCCAGGATGTCGGCCGGCCGGCCCTCAAAGGGATCAGAGCCATACTTGTACTTCTTGAGCACCTTGGCCCGCACCTCGGGGTCCGGCGGGGTGGGGGTCTTGCCGTAGAGCCCGTAGACCAGGCCCTTGGTCTCATTGGTCACCATCTTGTACTTGCCAAAGAGCACGTTGAGCACCGCCTGCACCCCTACGATCTGGCTGGTGGGGGTGACCAGGGGCGGGGTGCCCATCTCCGAGCGGGCCACGGCCACCTCCTGGTAGACCTCTGGCAGCCGGTCCAGGGCGCCCGCCTGCTTGAGCTGGCTCACCAGGTTGGAGATCATGCCGCCGGGAACCTGGTGCACCAGCACGCCGGTGTCGATGACGCTCATCTTGTTGGGCATCCAGAAGTCGCGGTACTTGGGCGCGATCTTCTCCAGCTCCTGGCCCATCTCCAACATCAGCTTCAGGTCCAGGCCGGTGTCGCGCGCCGTGCCCTCCAGGGCCACGATGATCGGCTCCACCGCCGGGTGGCTGGTGCGCAGGGCAAAGGGCGCCAGGCAGCAGTCGATGATGTCCACCCCGGCCTCGGCCGCCTTGAGCATGGACATGGAGGCCATGCCGCTGGTGTAGTGGCTGTGCAGGTGGATGGGGGCGCTGCACTGCTTCTTCAGGGCGCTGACCAGCTCGTAGGCGTCGTAGGGCGCGATGAGTCCGGCCATGTCCTTGATGCAGATGGAGTCGGCCCCCATCTCCTCCAACTGGCGGGCCTTGTCCAGGTAGTAGTCTAGGTTGAAGACCTCGCCGCCCATGCGGCGCTCGGTGAGGCTGTAGCAGATGGTGCCTTGGAAATGCTGGCCGTTGGCCTTGATGCGCTCCACCACCGTTTCGAAATTGCGGTAGTCGTTGAGCGCGTCAAAGGTGCGGAAAACGTTGATACCCGCTTCGCAGGCCAGGTCCACGAACTTGCGGGCCACGTCGTCGGCGTAGTTGCGGTAGCCCACCAGGTTCTGGCCCCGCAGCAGCATGGAGAAAGGAGTCTTCTTGCAGTACTTGCGCAGGGTGCGCGGCCGCTCCCAGGGGTCTTCCCCCAAAAAACGGCTCATGGCGTCAAAGGTGGCCCCGCCCCAGACCTCGGCCGCCCAGAAGCCGGCCTCGTCGAGCCGCTCGGCCACCGGGATCATATCCTCGGTGCGCATACGGGTGGCAAATAGCGATTGGGTGCCGTCCCGCAAGGTGATGTCCATGATCTTAAGAGGGGTGGGATTGCCTCCCCAGTCCGGTTCCTGACTCATTGCTATACTCCCACGAGGTTGATTTGAATATCCCTGCAAGCGATGCCGGGAATTAACCCGAAGTTTTAAATCCTAACCGTCGCTTTACATGGAGTCAAGTTGCGGTATAGTTGCAAGCCGGTTGTTGCCCGGCCCGGAGAGTGATATACAATAGGGCGAAGTTTCGACCGTGGGTGCGAGAAAGGTACCTGGTCTAGATGGCCAAGCGAAAAATCGTTGCTAACGGCAAGCCACGCAGCCTGCCCGAACAGACCCGCCGCTTGTGGGCGCGGTTTGAGCCCGAGGACCGCGTGTTGGTGGTGGTCAACGCCGACCCCGACGCCTTGGGTTCGGCCTTGGCCCTGCGCCGCCTGCTCTGGCGCCGGGTGCTCAACACCACCGTGGTGCGCATCAACGAGGTGACCCGGCCCGACAACCTCACCATGGTCCGCCTCCTGCGCATGACCGTGCCGCATCTCAGCGACGTTAACGTCAGCGATTACAGTAAGTTCGCCATGGTGGACAGCCAGCCGCAGCACAGCCCGGACTTCCCGGACGTCCACTACAGCGTGATCATCGACCATCACCCGGCCGGCGACGATATCGCCAGCCGGGGCGACCTGATCGACATCCGGCCCCGTTACGGCGCCACCTGCACCATTCTTACCGAGTACCTGCGCGGGGCTAAGATCAAGCCTTCCCCACGCCTGGCCACCGCCCTGGTCTATGGCATCAAGACCGACACCGCCATCTTCCAGCGCTCGGCCCTGGCCGAGGACCTTTCGGCCTTCCGCTACCTCTTTCCCAAGGCCAACCACTCGGTGCTGCGCAAGATCGATTTCAGCGAGATGCGGGTGCGCGACCTGGATATTATCCGCAAGGCGCTGGAAGTGAAAATGGTGCGTAAAAACACCATGTTCGCCCATTTGGGACAGGTAAAAAGCGCTGACGTGCTGGTGCAGATAGCCGACTTCTTCCTCAAGGTGGACATCGTGGACATCAGCGTGGTGAGCGGCATCTTCGGCGACCGCCTGGTGGTGATAATGCGCAACGTGGCCGCCCGCTCCAACGCCGGCAAGCTCATGACCCAGGCCTTTGGGCCCCTGGGCTCGGCCGGCGGCCATAAGAACATGGCCCGGGCCGAGATCAACCGCGCCCTGCTCAAGGATGTCCTGGGTGACTGCCAGGACGACACCATCACCCGTTTTGTCATGCGCCGGGTGCAGCGGCCTTGGGCCAGGATCAAGGGCCTACCCGAGGCGGCCGACCAGGCAGCCACCGCCAGCGTCTAACCCGCGCCAGCGGGGGCCGGGGGCCACAGGGGGCCGGGGGGACGCAGGGGGCGTAACCGGGGGATGCCAGCGGGGACACAGGGGGGAGCTGGGGGGTAGATGAAAACCCGCGGCGCGGACGGGCCGCCGGGGGCCGGGGCGGGTAGCCGCGGGCGAACTGCACCAGGACCGCACAAATAAAACCGCCAGGGTCACGCGACCCCGGCGGTTTCTGCTTGCTTGGCAGGTTAAAGTCCGTCACTCCACGGCGTTGCCCAGGTCACTGGCGGTTTTGCCTGCTTGCGCAGCGCCTCCGCCCCGCCCCGGTCGCCGCTAGAACTGGAACAGGGTGGCGCCCCAGGTGAGCCCCCCGCCAAAGACGGTCATGCACACCAGGTCGCCGGGCTTGATCCGGCCGCTACGCACCGCCTCGTCCAGGGCGATGGCCGCGCTGGCTGAGCTCATATTGCCGTATTTCTCAATAGTTATCACAAAGCGGTCCATGTCCACCTTGAGCCGTTTGGCCAGGGACTGCAACATGCGCAGGTTGGCTTGGTGGGGGATGAAGTGGTCCACATCCTCCACCGTGTGGCCGGTGCGCTCCAGCACCGTGTGCACCGACTGGGCAAAATACTTGATGGCCACCCGCACCGAGGCCGAGGCCTCGATCAGCTTGAGGGTGTGCAGCTTGCGGTCCACTGACTCGTGGGAGATGGGCGTGGTCTTGGACCCGCCGCCGGGCACCAGGAGGTTCTGCCCGTTGGCCCCGTCGGTGCCCAGGTAGGTGGTGACGATCTGCGGGGCGCCTTCACCCCGGACCATCACCATGGCGCCGGCGCCGTCGCCCCACAGGAAGCAACTGGTGCGGTCGGACCAGTCCAACACCCGGGTCATCACCTCCGAGGCCACCACCAGGACCTTGTCGGCCGCGCCGCTCTGCAGGTAGCGCAGGGCCACGTCCATGGCAAAGACAAAGCCGGAACAGGCGGCGGTGACGTCAAAGCTCACCGCCTGGGGCGCCCCCAGCTTGGCCTGCAACCAGTTGGCCCCGGCCGGGCACTGGGTGTCCGGGGTGATGGTGGCCATGACGATGAGGTCGATGTCGGTGGGCTCCAGGCCGGCCGCCTCCAGGGCCCGTTGACAGGCCGGCAGGGCTAAGTCGCTGGCCGCCTGCCCCTTGGAGGCCATGCGGCGCTCGCTGATGCCGGTACGCCGGCGGATCCAGGCGTCGCTGGTGTCCAAGGTCTTTTCCAGGTCAAAATTGCTCAGCACCCTGTCAGGCAGGTAGGAGCCGGTGCCGGCAACATGTATGGGAATCATATATCGTCTCCAAACCAAGTAATAGGTGCGCCCGCCGTGTGGCGGGCGCAGGTTCACCACACTTGGGTATTATCTATTTTTTTGAGCGTGCACCGGATTTCTTGGCGGTTTTTTTCTTGGGCTTGGCCGCCTTTTTCTTCTTTTTGGGTTTGCTGGCCGGTTTTTGGGCCAAGGCGGCGTGGGCCGCGGCCAGCCGGGCGATGGGCACCCGGTAGGGCGAGCAGCTCACGTAGTTCAGGCCGATGGCGTTGCAGAAGGCCACCGAGGTGGGGTCGCCGCCGTGCTCGCCGCAGATGCCCACCTTCAGGCCCTTGCGGGCCGAGCGGCCGGCCTGCACCGCCATCTCGATGAGACGGCCCACGCCGTCGACGTCGATGGACACGAAAGGATCGGCCGGCAAAATGCCCTCAGAGACGTACAGCGGCAGGAACTTGCCGGCGTCGTCGCGCGAGAGGCCAAAAGTGGTCTGGGTGAGGTCGTTGGTGCCAAAGGAGAAGAACTCGGCCTCGGCCGCGATCTTGTCGGCGGTGAGCGCCGCCCGGGGCAGCTCGATCATGGTGCCCACCAGGTACTTGATCTTCACCCCCTTGGCCTTCATCACCGCCTCGGCGGTGCGGACCACGATCTCCTTTTGGCGCTTGAGCTCCTCCACCGTGGCCACCAGGGGAATCATCACCTCGGGATAGACCCGCTTACCCTGCTTGGCCACCTTGCAGGCCGCCTCGAAGATGGCCCGCGCCTGCATCTCGGTGATCTCGGGATAGGCGATGCCCAGGCGGCAGCCGCGGTGCCCCAGCATGGGGTTGGCCTCGGCCAGCTCGTTGACCTTGCGGTTGAGCACCGCCGGCTTGACTCCCATCTCCTTGGCCAGTTTGCTGATCTCCGCCTTGGTGTGGGGCAAAAACTCGTGCAGGGGCGGGTCCAGGGTGCGGATGGTCACCGGCAGGCCGGCCATGGCCGTGAAGATGCCCACGAAGTCCTGGCGCTGCATGGGCAGTATCTTGGCCAGGGCCTTGCGGCGGCCCGCCTCGTCCTCGGCCAGGATCATCTCGCGCACCGCGTCGATGCGTTCGCCCTCGAAGAACATGTGCTCGGTGCGGCACAGGCCGATGCCCTCGGCCCCAAAGGCCCGGGCCACCCCGGCGTCGTGTGGGGTGTCGGCATTGGTGCGCACCCCCAGGGTGCGGACCTCGTCCACCCAGTTCATAAAGGTGCGGAATTCGCCGGCCAGCTTGGGCACCACCTTGGGCACCTGGCCCAGGTAGACCTCGCCCTTGGAGCCGTCCAGGCTGATCCAGTCGCCCTTTTTCACCGTGTACTTGCCAGCGGTAAAGCGTTCCCGGGCGTAGTTGATGGCGATGTCGCCGCAGCCGGCCACGCAGCACTTGCCCATGCCCCGGGCCACCACCGCCGCGTGGCTGGTCATGCCGCCGCGGCTGGTGAGGATGCCCTCGGCCGCGTTCATGCCCCGGATGTCGTCCGGGCTGGTCTCTATACGCACCAGGAGCACTTGCTTGCCGGCGGCGGCCCATTTTTCGGCGTCGGCCGCGCTGAAGACCACCTGGCCCACCGCCGCACCGGGGCTGGCCGGCAGACCCGAGGCGATCTTCACCTTTTTGGCCCCCGGGTCCAGGGTGGGGTGCAGCAGTTGATCCAACTGCTCCGGCTCCACCCGGGTCACAGCAACCTTCTTGGAGATGAGCTTCTGCTTGACCATGTCCACCGCGATCTTCACCGCCGCTGCGGCGGTGCGTTTGCCGGTGCGGGTCTGCAGCATCCACAGCTTGCCCTGCTGGATGGTGAACTCGATGTCCTGCATGTCCTTGTAGTGACGCTCCAGTTTGTTGCGGATGGTCACCAGTTGCTTGTAGATCTTGGGCATCTCGTCTTCGAGCGTCTTCACACCCTTGGGCACCTTCTTGGCCCGGTTGATGGGCTGGGGGGTGCGGATGCCGGCCACCACGTCCTCGCCCTGGGCGTTGGTGAGGTATTCGCCGTAGAAGTAGTTTTCGCCGGTGGCCGGGTCGCGGGTGAAGGCCACGCCGGTGGCCGAGTCGTCACCCATGTTGCCAAAGACCATGGACTGCACGTTAACCGCGGTACCCCAGTCGTCGGGGATGCCGTGAATCTCGCGGTAGCTCACCGCCCGGGGGATGTTCCACGAGCCAAATACCGCCCCGATGGCTCCCCAAAGCTGCTTCTGGGGGTCCTCGGGAAAGGGCTTGCCCAGGCGGCGCTTGATCAGGGCCTTGAACTCCACCACCAACTCCTTGAGGTCCTCGGCGGTGAGTTCGGTGTCCAAGGTGACCTTGCGGGCCTTCTTCTTCTTTTCGATGATCACCTCAAAGGGGTCGTGGTCCTTTTCTGTGCGGGGCCGCACCCCCATGACCACGTCGCCGTACATGTTTACGAAGCGGCGGTAAGCATCGTAGGCAAAACGCTCGTTGTCGGTTTTTTCGATGAGGCCGACGATGGTCTTGTCGTTGAGGCCGATGTTGAGAACCGTGTCCATCATGCCGGGCATGGATACCCGGGCCCCGGAACGGACCGAGAGCAGCAGGGGGTTCTTGGCATCGCCGAACTTAGACCCCATGATCTTTTCCACCCGGGCCAGGGCGCGGTTCACCTGTCCCTTCAGTTCCCGGGGATAGCGGCGATTGTGACTGTAAAAGTAGGCGCAAACCTCGGTGGTGATAGTAAAACCGGCCGGCACGGGGATGCCGAGATTGGTCATCTCGGCTATGTTGGCTCCCTTGCCGCCCAAAAGGTCCTTCATGTCAGCGGCGCCGTCGGCCTTGCCATCACCAAAAAAATACACGTATTTCTTAGAAGCCACTGGATTCCTCCCTTGAAACAGCCCGGCAATCCCTGGTACAAGGCCCTGGCTGCGTATAGCTGGGCAAATCCCAAAAAAAGTAGCACGCCTATGTGGGCTTGTGCAACAGTAAAAGGGTATTTTTTTCTTATTTTCGGGACTTAAGGCTTAAGTTCCCGGCTCGAGATGTTGCCGGAGGCCCTCTACAACCCAGGCAGGCAGGGGTTTAACCTTGCCGTCCAAATCCACGCAGGCGTGGGTGGTGTAGCCGGTTACCAGCTCTATCCCGCCGCTGGGGTTTGAGTTGCTAACTATCTTATAATCAAAACGTAATGACGCCTTCTTTATCCAGGCCACCGTGGTTTGCACCTCGATGAGCTCGTCGTAGCGTGCGCCCTTGCGATAGCGCAAATAGGCCTCGGTTACCGGCAGATGCAGGCCATTATCGGCTAGCTCGGCATAGGGCCGTCCGGTCTCCCGCATGAGCTCGGCGCGGCCTTGCTCAAAGAATTTCAGGTAGTTGCCATAGTAGACGATGTTCATGACATCCACATCGCCAAACAGGGGGCGCAACTCCAGCCGGTGCATGGGTCCTCCTGGTATTTGCCGTAAAACGGGGGGTTTGGGTAAAAACCGGCGTTTAACCGCCCGCGCGCCCCGGTTGCCCCCACCCGACGTCCCCGGTCCGGCCATGGGGACTGCCCTGGCTGCGCGCTACCGGTGGATCAATTGCTCCACCAGGTGGTGGGCCTGGGGCAGCCACACGCCCTGGGCCTCGGCGGTGGGCTCGTCGTAGCTCAGTCCTTGGCCGGTGCGGTCTTGGGAGTCCCACAGGACAAAGGGCACCGGCTCACGGGTGTGGGTGCGCTCTTCCAGGGGGGTGTAGTGGTCGGTGGCCAGCAGGACCCGGTGAGGACCCATCTCGGCCAGCCCGGCCATGAGCGGGCCCACCACCTTGGCGTCAAAGTCCTCGATGGCTTTGAGCTTGTCAGCCAATATCCCGCTGTGGCCCGCCTCGTCCGGGGCCTCCACGTGGATGATGGCCAGGTCGTGTCGGCGCAGCCCCTCCAGTACCGCGGCTACCTTGCCGGCGTGGTTGGTGTGCAGGTCGCCGGTGGCCCCAGGCACCTCCACCGTCTCCAGGCCGGCCAGCACCCCAAGCCCCTTGATCAGGTCCACCGCGGCCACCACCACCCCGCTTAGGCCGAAGCGTTCGCCGTAGGTGGGCAGGCGAGGACGGGTGCCCTGGCCCCAGAGCCAGATGGAGTTGGCCTCGGGACGGCCCTGCCGGCGCTGCTTACGGTTGTACTCCAGCTCGGCCAGCACCGGCCAGGAGGCCCGCACCAAGTCGTTGACCAGGGCCATGTCGCCCTGGCGGCCCAGGATGTCGTCCACCGGCTGGGTGGTGCGGTCGTGCGGCGGCACGGTCTCGGCCCCCAAGGGGCCGTTTTTCCAGACCAGGAGGTGACGGTAGCTCACCCCGGGGTGGAAACGCAGCTCGGCGGTGCCCAGGCGCTCTTGCAGGGCCGCGATGATCTGGCCGGCCGGCTCGGTGGTGATGTGGCCGGCGGAGTAGTCGGCCATGACCACGGCGGGGCCGGAGTGGTCCAGGGTCACCAGGTTGCAGCGAAAGGCCACCTCGTCCGGGGCCAGCTCCACCCCCATGGCCGCCGCCTCGATGGGCGAGCGCCCGGTGTGGTAGAGCGCCGGGTCAAAGCCCATGAGGGACATGTTGGCCGTGTCGGAGCCCGGCTCCTTGCCCTCGGGGATGGTCTGGGTGAGCCCCAGCCGGCCCTCGCTGGCCAGGCGGTCCATGTGGGGGGTGGCCGCGGCCTGCAAGACCGTTTGACCCCCCAGCTCCGGGCGCGGCCGGTCGCCCATGCCGTCGCCAATTATCACCAAGTATTTCATGGGGTTGCTAACTCTTTACACCACCCTGATGAGCAGGGTCTTGTGGGTTATGGCCGGTTGCGAGTCTATCTCGGCCAGGGCCCGGCGCACGTCGGCCTCCTTGGCCTCGTGGGTGAGCATGACGATGGGCACCGGTCCCTCGGCGTGGCGGCCTTTTTGGGTGACCGCGGCGATGGAGATG
>JAMOVV010000043.1 GCA_027067385.1 Desulfarculaceae bacterium | reverse complement strand
CGAAATATTCCAAAGGTATACACGCTTTACCCCGGGGTCAATACCTGGCGGCTGGATTTCGTTGGAGCCAGGCGTGGCGCCACCAAAAAGCTATTGACGTTCGAACGTTCGTTCGATACAAATGTTCGTATGAAAACCGCCGATAAACATGCCGCAACCAAGAACGACGATACCAAAGAGCGCCTCCTGGACGCGGCCCTGGAGCTGTTTGCCGTACAAGGTTACGCCGAGGTGAGCGTGCGGCAGATCACCGCCCGGGCCGGCACCCACCTCTCGGCGGTAAACTACCATTTTGGCGACAAGCGCAACCTTTACCTGGAGGTCTTCCGCTCCCGCTGGCTGCCCCGCGCCCAAAAAATCCGCCAGGTCTTAACCCAGGCCACCGCCCAAGGTATTTTGCCCCCGGCCGAGCTGATCCGCCTGCTGGCCAAGGAGTTCATCACCGGCTTTCCCACCTATGACCAGGCGATCAAGTTCCACCAGCTCATCGCCCGCGAGATGGCCCAGCCCACCGAAGCCTACGACTTGATCTTCGAACAGGGGCAGAAGCCCATCTTCGAGATTCTGCTACGGCAGCTAACGCCTCAACTGCCGCCCGGGGTGGGACGCGAGCAGACAAACCTGTATATTTTCAGCATTTTTTCCATGGTGTTGCAGTTCAATTTCAGCCGCGTACTGGTGAGCCGTATCGTCGGCCGCGACTACGACGACCAGTTTATAGACCAGGTAGTGAACCATATTGTTAGTTTTTGCATAAAGGGCATGGGATTGGCATATGACCAAACGTCCAACGACGCTTAGCCGGTTGGCCTGGGCCGTCGCCGCGGGGCTGGCCGTAGCCGTGGCCGCCACCGGGCTCAGCGGCTGCCTCAAGATGGGGCCCGACTGGACCGGCCCGCCCCAGGTGGTTTCCGTGCCAGCGGCCTTTCAACACGTGGGCCAAGGGGATAGCGCCTTCAAGCCCCGGGACCGCTGGTGGGAATCCTTTGGCGACCCGGAGATAAACCGGCTGGTGGCCGCAGCCTTGAAGTATAACCTGGACATAAAGGAAGCGGCGGCCCGGGTGCTGGAGGTAGGGGCCCTGTTCACCCAGGCCCGCAGCCAGCGTTTCCCCTCCCTGGGTCTGGAGGGCAAAGCCACCCGCAGCAAATCACCCGAGAGCGCCTCCCCGGTTCCCGGCGTGTCGCTCGACACCGGGCCCAGCAACAACTACAACCTCACCCTGGCCGCCTCCTTTGAGCTGGACCTGTGGGGGCGGTTGGCCCGGGCCGACGAAGCGGCCAAGGCCGACCTGCTGGCGGCCCGGGAAAACCAGCGCACGGTTATCCAGACGGTGGTGGCCTCGGTGGTCTCCACCTATCTCACCATGGAGGCCACCGAGCGCCGCCTGCAGATGGCCGAGTCGGCCCTGGCCGCCTACCGTCAGAGCCTGGCGGTGGTGCGCGGCCGCTACCAGAGGGGCTTGAGCAGCGCGCTGGCAGTACGCCAGGCCAACCGGGCCCTGGCCGTGGCCCACGCCTTGATCCCCTCCCTGCGCCTGGAGTTGGGCAAGCTCCAGCAAGACCTGGCCGTGCTGGTGGGCAGCTATCCCAAGACCTCACCGGCCCGCCGGCATCCGACCGACTACTTTCACCGCCCGGACCCGGTGCCGCCCGGCTTGCCCTCACAACTACTGCTGCGCCGGCCCGATGTCCGGGCCGCAGTGGCCAGCCTGCGGGCCCTGAACGCTCGGGTGGGCCAGGCCAAGGCCGCCCGCTTCCCCACCATCCGGCTCACCGCCAACTGGGGCGCCGCCTCCGGCGAGCTGTCGGACCTGTTTAGCCCAGCCAGCGAGTTGTGGTCCTTGGCCACCGGCATCTCGGCGCCGATCTTCAACGCCGGCCGCCTGGCCGCCGGGCAGCGCGCCGCCGAGGCCCGCCGTCAAAAGGGCGCGGCCGCATACGCCAAAAAGGTGCTGCGGGCCTTTGCCGAGGTGGAGGGCGCCCTGCTCACCCGCCAGGAGCGCATGGCCCAGCGCGACCTGGTGGCCAAGGCCCTGGTGGAAGCGCGCGCCACCCTGGAGGAGGCCCAATCCCGCTACCTGCGCGGCCTGGCCGACTACACCACCGTCTTGGACGCCCAAAAGGTCCGCTACCAAGTGGAGCAAGACTTAATCCTCAACGAGTTGGCGGTGCTTACCAACCGCGTAACCCTTCACCGCGTATTGGGCGGCGGCTGGGACCGGAGCCTGGTTCCGGCCGCGGCAAACAAGTGAGTAGCCATGTTGTCCAAACCCAAAAGGCTTAAACAATTCGCCTGGGCCCTGGGCCTGTTGATCCTGGGCCTGGCCATCTTCGTGGTCATGTCCACCAGCCGCAAACCCATGGCCCGCAAAAAGCCCCGCACCACCTTCCCGGCAGTACGAGTGGTGCAAGTGGTGACGGCCACCCGGCAGGTCAGGGTAAACGGTGAAGGCACCGTGGCGCCCATGCGCCAGTCCTACCTGGCCACCCAGGTAGCCGGACCGGTAGTCTGGGTCTCGCCATCGTTGGTCAACGGCGGCCGCTTTAGCGCCGGCCAGATACTTTTGAAGATCGACCCCAGCGACTACCAACTGGCCATCACCCAGGCCCGGGCCCGGGTGAAGGAGGCTGAAACCACGGTCAAGCTGCGGCGCGAGGAGGCCAAGGCAGCCCAAGAGGAGTGGCGGCGCCTCACCGCCCACGACCGCCGGGCCGGCTCCCAGCCGCCACCATTAGTGGCCAAGAAGCCACAGCTCGCCTCGGCCTTGGCCGCCTTGGCCGCGGCCCGGGCCAATCTCAAGGTGGCCAAGCTCAAGCTGCAACGCACCGAGGTGAAGGCCCCTTACAACGGCCGGGTGGCCGCCAAGCTGGCCGACCTGGGGCAATACCTGCGGGTGGGCGAACGTGTAGCCGAGGTCTTTGGCACTGACGCGGTCGAGATCGTGGTGCACTTGGAGGACCGCGACCTGGCCTGGATCAAGGTGCCCGGTCTCACCAGCGAGGGCGCCCAGGGCTCCCCGGCCAAGGTGGTGGTAGAGTTCGCCGGCCAGCGGCAGGCCTTCGACGCCCGGGTGGTGCGGGCCCAGGGCAAGGTGGATCAGCGCACCCGGCTGGTGCCGGTGGTGGTGCGGGTGGAGCACCCCTACCAACGCCGCCCGCCGCTGGCGGTGGGCGTCTTCGCCCAGGTGGATATCCTGGGACGCTCGGTGCCCGGCGTTAGCCTCCTGCCCCGGACCGCCCTGCGCCAGGGCGGCGTGGTCTGGGTGGTGGACCATGGCGGAACCTTGCGTTTACGCCGGGTCAAGGTGTCGCGGTTCCAACAGGAGCAGGTGCTGATCACCGGTGGGCTGAAAAACGGTGACCTGGTGGTGGTCTCGCCCCTGGGTGAAGCCACCGACGGCATGCGGGTGCGGCCCCTGCCGGCGGTCGAGGAGACCAAGTCGTGAAAAATCTGCTGGCATGGTTTGCCGACAATCACGTGGCCGCAAACCTCTTGATGTTTCTCCTGGTCATCGGTGGCATCGTCACCGCCCTGACCATCAAGATCGAGATATTCCCCGAGCTGGAGATGGACGTCATCCAGGTGACCATCGTCTATCCCGGGGCCTCGCCGGCCGAGGTGGAAGAAGGTATCCTGCGCCACGTGGAGGAAGCCGTTGCCGGTATCACCGGTATCCGCACCCTGGAGTCCACCGCGCGGGAAAACTACGGCACTGTCACCATCGAGGTGGATGATGGCTTTGACGTAAAGGAAGTACTCGACGATGTAAAGGCCGAGGTGGACCGCATAACCACCCTGCCCGAGGAGGCTGAGAAACCCATCGTGAGCCAGCTCACGCGCAAGTCGCGCGTGATCAGCGTGGCCATCTACGGCGATGTGCCCGAGATAACCATCAAGCGTATCTCCGAGCGAATCCGCGACGAGATAACCGACCTGCCCGATGTGACCGTGGCCGATCTCTCGGGCCCCCGCCCCGAAGAGATTCACATCGAGATATCCGAGGCCACCCTGCGCAAGTATGGACTCACCCTGGGCAAGGTGGCCAAGCTGGTGAGCAGCGCCAGCCTGGACCTGCCGGCCGGCTCGGTGAAGACCAGCGGCGGCGAGATACTGGTGCGCACCAAGGGCCGCCGCTACCACGCCGACGAGTACAAGGACATCGCGGTACTGACCCGCCCCGACGGCACGGTGGTCACCCTGGGCCAGATCGCCACCCTGCGCGACGGGTTCGCCGACACCGATGTCTACGCCCGCTTCAACGGCAAGCCGGCCGCGGTGATCCAGGTCTCCCGGGTGGCCGACCAAAACGCCCTCACCGTGGCCGCCGAGGTAAAGCAATACATCGCCAAGGTACGTCCCCAGTTGCCGGCCGGCGTACATATCAGCGTGTACAGCGACCGGTCCCGAGTACTCAAGAGCCGGCTGCGTCTGCTGCTGCGCAACATGGCCATGGGCCTGGTGCTGGTGGCCGTGCTCCTGGGGGTGTTTTTAAACCTGCGCCTGGCCTTCTGGGTCACCCTGGGGATACCCATATCCTTCCTGGCCGGCATCTGGGCCCTGCCCCATATGGACGTGTCGATCAACATGATTTCGCTGTTCGCCTTCATCATGGTGCTGGGCATCGTGGTGGACGACGCCATCGTGGTGGGCGAAAGCGTGTACACCAAGCGGGAAGAGGGAATGAGTCCGCTCAAGGCGGCGGTGGAGGGAACCCTGCAGATCGCCCGGCCGGTGATCTTCAGCGTGCTGACCACGGTGGTGGCCTTCTACCCTCTGCTACTGGCCAGCGGGGCCATGGGCAAGATGATGCGCAACATCCCGCTGGTGGTGATCGTGGTGCTCCTGGCCTCCCTGGCCGAGTGCCTGTTCATCTTGCCGGCCCACCTGGCCCGCTCGCGCTTTGGCGACAACCGCGGCTCCACCCGGCTGGAGCGCAAGGCGGCCGCCGGACTCCAGTGGGTGATCCAGGGGCCCTATCGCCGCCTGCTGGACTTTTGCCTGGAATGGCGCTACGCCACCGTGGCCCTGGGCCTGGCCCTGTTGCTGGTCTGCCTGGGCTTCTGGACCAGCGGTATCATGAAGTTCACCCTGTTCCCCAAGGTCGATAGCGACGTGCTGCAAGCGGCGGTGGTTATGCCTACCGGCACCCCGGTGGAGCACACCTTGGCGGTGGTAAAAAAGCTGGAGCAGGGCATCCGCGACGCCCTGCACGAGTTGGACCAGAAACGCGGTAAAGACGCCGAGCCCCTTTTTAAATATACCGCCACCATCGTGGGCATGGCCATCGGCAGCCGGCACGGCCCTAACGCTGGTGCCACCGAGTTGGGCGGCCACTTGGCCACCATGTACGTGGAGGTGCTGCCCAGCGAAAAACGCGGCATCAGCTCGGCCAAGCTGGTGAAGCTGTGGCGCCAGAAGGTAGGCCCGGTGCCTGACGCCCGGGAGATCACCTACCAAGGCACCCTGTTCAGCGCCGGCAATCCCATCGAGGTGGACTTGTCCTCGGACAACCACGCCGAGCTCACGGCCGCAGCCAAGGCCCTCAAGGCCGAGCTGCGCAAGCACCCCGGTATCTTCGATGTGGGTGACAGCTTCCTGCCCGGCAAGCAAGAGATTCAGCTCAAGCTCAAGCCCAGTGCCCGCGCCCTGGGCCTCACCCTATCGGACCTGGCCCTGCAGGTGCGCCATGCCTTTTACGGAGCCGAGGCCCTTCGCCTGCAACGCGACAAGGACGAGGTAAAGGTCTTGGTGCGCTTTCCGGAAAAGGAACGCCACAGCCTCAGCAGCCTGGAGTCCATGCGCATCCGCACCCCCGACGGCAAAGAACTGCCTTTCAGTCAGGTGGCCGAGGTGAGCCTGCAGCGGGGGTACTCCACCATCAGCCGGTCGCAGCGCCGCCGGGTGGTGAAGGTCATGGCCGACGTGGATGAAAAAACCGCCAACGCCGCCGAGCTGCGCAAGTGGCTGGAGATCGACTACCTGCCACGGCTACTGGATCAACACCCCGGCCTGCGCTACACCATGGAGGGCGAGGGGCGCGAGCAGGCCGAGTCCATGGCAGGGGTGTTCGAGGGCTTCGCCATCGCCATGTTCGCCATTTACGCCCTGTTGGCCGTGCCCTTCCGCTCCTTCACCCAGCCGTTCATCGTCATGCTGGCCATTCCCTTCGGCATAGTGGGGGCGATCCTGGGCCACCTGGTCATGGGGCTCAACCTCACCCTACTGAGCATGTTCGGCATCGTGGGGCTCTCCGGGGTGGTGGTCAACGACTCCCTGGTGCTCATCCACCGGGCCAACGCCCTGCGCGAAGAAGGGGCCTCGGCCCTGGAAGCCATACGCCAGGCCGGGCCCATGCGCTTTCGCGCTATCATCCTCACCTCGCTCACCACCTTCGCCGGCCTGGCCCCCATGATCACCGAGCGCAGCCTGCAGGCCCAGTTCCTGATTCCCATGGCCGTGAGCCTCGGCTTCGGGGTGCTCTTCGCCACGGTCATCACCCTGCTGTTAGTCCCCTGCGCCTACCTCATCCTGGAAGACATCACCGGCTGGTTCCGGCGGGTGGCCATGCGCTTCGGCTACACCCCCCGCGCCAGCGAAGAACCGTTAGAGCATTAGGCGCCCGCCCAACCATCACAATGATTCGCCCCGGCCGAGCAACCTGCTTGGCCGGGGCGAGTTTGTTTGTCGCTGGATTGCCGGCCACAGCCGGACGCGGTCCTAGCCGTAATCCTGCCGGGCCAGCTCGCTCACGCCGCGGGTGAGGTCCAAGATGGCGCGGGCGGCGTCTTGGCTGAGCGAGCCCATACCGCAAGCCGGGGTGATCATGCCTTGGGCCTTGATCACCGCGGGCTCCACTCCCAGGGCGGCCACCTGGTCCAGCAGGCCGCGCAGCTCTTCCCACAGCCCCTGGGGCGTCTCGTGGCCCTGGTACTGCTCGGTGGGCGCCGCGCCCCAAGCCACCACCGAGCCGCGGGCGTAGAGCTCTCTGACGGCCTCGGGGTAGAGCAGCAAGTGCTGGCCGTAGCCCACCGAGTCCAGGTTCAGCACGTCGGTGCCCGACTCCACGATCATGGC
Source organism: Desulfarculaceae bacterium (assembly GCA_027067385.1). Lineage (GTDB taxonomy): Bacteria > Desulfobacterota > Desulfarculia > Desulfarculales > Desulfarculaceae > JAMOVV01. Next base: position 45,487 of record JAMOVV010000043.1, on the reverse strand, counting down.
CCAGTCGGTATTGCCGCAGCAGTGCACCCCCAACACCGCGTCGCAGCGCTGGCGGGCCTCTTCGTGGGCAAAACCCAAGAGCTCCACCACCCGCTGCCGGGCCACCGGGGTGAAGGCCGAGCCAAACCCCGAGAGGAAGGGCTCGTCAAAAAAAATCATCACCGACCGGCCCAAGGGCGCCATCTGGGCCGCCTGGGCCGCGGCCGCCGCGCCCAGGCCCCGGGCCACGGCCTCGGCCACCTCGTCGTCGTAGAGCACGGCCTTGCCGTCGGCGCCCAGCACCGAGGCGGCCAGGGTGAGCGGGCCGGTCACATGCCCCTTGACCCAGGGATAGGCCTCGGCCGGCGCGGCGGTCACCTGGTCGATAAACTCAAAAAAACCGGCGGCCGACTCGGACCTCAGGCCGAAATCATCGGCCTGGCCCCAGAGCCTTTCGTAAAACCCGGCCAGGGCCGATTCGCGGTCCAAACCGGGATTGACACGCACCTCGCCGTCGGCCGGGTCCACCGACAACAGCGGGGCCAGGGCCCCGGCGTACTGGGCGTTCATGCCCTCGGACGGGTCCCGTCCCGGCAACTGGGGCCAGTAGGGCATCTCGGCCAGGCGCGACAATACGTCGGTCACCGCCGCGGCCGGTTGGCGGTGCGGCAGCGAACCAATGCCGGTGGCCATGAAGTTGGGCCTAAATTCAGGCACGTTCCATGTACTCCCCGGTGCGGGTGTCGATCTTGAGCTTTTCCCCTTCTTCGATGAACAACGGGACCTGCACCACATGTCCCGTCTCCAGGGTAGCCGCCTTGGTGGCCCCGGTGGCGGTGTCGCCTTTGATGCCCGGCTCGGTGCTGGTCACCTCCAGCACCACCGAGGGAGGCAACTCCACCCCGATGGGACGACCCTCGAAAAAGAGCACCGACATGTCCACGTTGGCCTGCAAAAAGGGGATCACATCCTCGATGTACTCCGCGGCGATGTATACCTGCTCAAAGGTCTGTTGGTCCATGAACACGTAGCTGTCGCCGTCTTGGTAGATATATTGGACGAACTTCTCTTCCAGGTCGGGTTTGCCCACCTTGGCGCCGGAGCGGAAGGTCTCCTCCAGCACCTGGCCGGTGGCCAGGTTTTTCAGCTTGGTGCGTACAAAGGCCCCGCCCTTGCCCGGCTTGACATGCTGGAACTCTACGATGACGTAAGGCTTACCCTTGAGCTCGATCTTGAGCCCCCTGCGAAACTCCGCTGTGCTGTACATAGTTTTAAAACTCTCGTGATCGTGGATCGACTGTGGGTTGAAGGATCAGCTACCGCTCGGTGCTAGGAGCTTAGCCGTTGGGACCGGCGCTTAGCGGCGCGTTGCAAGGCGTCCAGGCGGCTCACCAGCTTTTGCCGGGCCGCGGGCTCCATCTTCCGGGCCTCCGGAACCGGCGGCACCGGCTCGGCCGCCGGGGGCTCGTCATCCTCCAGGGCCCAGGCCAGGGCCTCGGCCGCGGCCGCGGCTCGCCGGGCCTGGGAGGTGCGCCCGGCCTCGTCCTGCAGGCGGGCCAGTTCCTCGAAGATGGGGTAATGCCCCTGCAGCTCCCGGGCGGCTAGCTGGAGCTGTTCGATGGCGCCGTCGGCGTCGCCTTGCTTTTCCAATACGCCGGCCAGGAGGGCGCGCGCCTCGATAAAACCGGGATTGATCACCAGGCCCCGCTGGAGTATGGCGATGGCGTCGTCCCAGCGATCTTCCTGGGTGTAGGCCCAGGCCAGGCGCACAAACTGGCGGGAACCGGGGTTTTCGGCAACCCAGGTCTCCAAAAAAATCCGCTCGTTTTCACCGATGGATTGGTCGAACAAAACGCCCTCCTGAACCCTCAGTTGGTTTTGGCGGCCGGCGCGGAGGCCTGGTACACCACCTCGTCGGGGCGTATCATGCCCATATCCCGGCGGCAGGCCCGCTCCACCGCCCCGGCGTCGGACCGTAACCTTACCACGGTGCGGTAGAGTTCGCGGCTATCCTGCGCCAATCGCTGGTTGGTGGCCCTCAACTGGTTTAGCTGGGCCTTGGCCTCGAGCAGGTTGGACAGGCCGCGATAGCCAAACAGCACGCATACCAACACCACCAACCAGGCCAAGCCGCGCCACACCAAGGGCTTGCGAACCCATGTCATCAATGGCCACCTCCCAGATAAGCCCTCTCACTTCAACTACTTACTATATCCGTCCCGCCAGGGCAGGTCAAGGCCCGGCGCCCTGGAGGCCAGCCGGCGACCCATGACCGCCCACAAGTGACCGTATCCCAGCTCGCCGCGCAACACCTGCCAGTCAAATCCATACTGCCCGGGTGCCGGCGGGCCAGGGTCTGAAGCCATCTCGGCGCCAGGTGAACCAAGCGTATCAACAGCCGCAAAAGCGCCGGCTCTTGTCGCGCTGGGCTGGGCGTGATAGAAAACAAGGCCCAAGGCCTATCATCTGCAAGAGGGAGTAGTTCATGAGTCCGACCGATCCCCCTCGGGTCGAACGCGGGCCGGTGGCCCTGGTCAAGATCGCCGACGATATCTTTTCCGCCGTGGCCCGCGCCCTGGAGTTGTGCGAGGGCTTCCAACACCTGCCGGCCGGGGCCAGGGTGCTGGTCAAGCCCAACCTGGTGGGTCTGCCCACCAAGATGGAAACCCCTCCCTACGGCGTGGTTACCTCCACCCTGGTGCTGGAGGGTCTCATCCGGGCGCTCAAAGACGCCGGGGCCGGCCAAATCACGGTGGGTGACGGCGGCCTGGTCAACCAGGATGCCGGCCTGGCCACCGATCTCACCATGGATATCCTGGGCTACCCAGCCCTGGCCCAGCGCTACGACCTCACCCTGGCCGACCTCAACCAGGGTCCCTTCCGCCAGGTGGAGACCGGCGGCCTCAAGCTCAAGATCGCCGAGCCCGCCCTGGAGCAGGACTTTGTCATCAGCCTGCCCACCCTCAAGACCCACAACCAGACCCGGGTATCGCTGTCGCTCAAAAATATGAAGGGCTGCCTGCACGTGCGCTCCAAAGCGGCCTGTCACGACGCCGAGGGCCGGCTTTCGCACCACGTGGCCCTGCAGGCCCTGGCCCTGTACCCGGACCTGGCCCTCATCGACGGGCTCTACAGCCTGGCCCTGGGACCGGCCCACACCGGCCGGGCCCAGCGCAGCGACCTGCTCATCGCCGCGCGCGACGCCCTGGACGCCGACCTGGTGGGCGCGGCGGTGCTCGGAGCCGACCTGCCGGAGGTGGAACACCTGGCCGAGGTGGCCCGGGCCCTGGGCCGCGAGTTGACGGCACCGCCCACGGTGGGCGGGCCTTTGGTGGAGGATGTGCGTCTGGACCTGGACTGGGACTGGCCCTGGCTCGATCCCTACACCCCGGCGGCATTCAAGAAGTACAACGTCAAGGGTTTTATCCTGCCCAAGTACGACCACACCCTATGCACCGGCTGCTCGTTTATCTACAACCCGCTGATGATCATGGGCATCGCCGCCTGCGCGGCCCACGACCCCGGCGGGGTGGAGGTGCTCACCGGCAAGGCCATGGCCCCCACCGGCCAGGCCAAGGCCACGGTGCTCCTGGGCAATTGCATGATCAAGAGTCGCCGGGGCGACCAGCGCATCCAGCAAGAGGTGCTGGTCAAGGGCTGCCCTCCCAGGCTCAAGGACCTGGAGCAGGGCCTGCAAAAGGCGGGCATGAAGGCGGACCTGAACACCTACTGGTCCTTTGCCTCCAAGATGGGCCAGCACTACAGCGAGGACCATGGCTTCCGGCCCTCTGACTTCCAACCGTTGGAGCAGTAGTGAGCCGTCCCTCCCTGGTATTTGCCGACGACCAAGGCAACATCTTCGACCATCCCGACCTGGACCTGGTCGGTTCGGCGGCCGGGGCCTGGGAGCCGGTGGACGAGCGCCAGTGCATTCCCCTGCCCGAGGGCAGCGAGCTGTTCCTGTTGCCCGGACGCCTGCCGGTGGGTATGAGCTCCCGCGGACGTTTCGACGTGCTCGAGACCCAGCCCGGCGGCGAAGGCCGGGTAATCGCGGTGGCCGCCTTCATGGCCCCGGCCTACACCGCCACCCTCAACGCGGCCTATCACACCACCCCGGGCGCGCCGCCCCTGCCCCTGTTCGCCTACGCGGCGGTGGGTTTTTCCCGGGGCCGCTTCGTGGTGACCGGCCTGCGGGTAGACCTCCTGCCCCGCCAGGACCCGGCCCGGTTCCCCTCCCCGGAGCGCATAACCAAGGCGGCCCAGCGTCTGCTGCGCACCTATCCTGACAACCGCCTGTGGCAACACCTGGGCAAGTGCGCCCTCACCTACTGCTGCCCGGCGGCCCGGAACCTGGCCCTGGGACGCTGGGAGGCCCCCTTGCCCACCGCCCCGGTGTGCAACGCCTCTTGCCTGGGCTGCCTCTCCCACCAGCCGGAGGGGCGCTTCCCGGTGACCCAGGAGCGCATGAAGTTCGCCCCCAACCCGGCCGAGGTGGCCGAGGTGGCCCTGCACCACTTCCACAAGGGACGCGATCCCCTGGTGAGCTTTGGCCAGGGCTGCGAGGGCGAACCGTTGACCAACGGCGAACTCCTGGCCGAATCCATCAGCCTCATCCGGGCCCAGCGCAAGCGGGGCACCATCAACCTCAACACCAACGGCAGCCGGCCGGAGGTGGTGGCCCGCCTGATGCGCGAGGGGCTCAGCTCCATCCGGGTGTCGCTCAACAGCCTCGTGCCCGAGCGGCACCAGGCCTACTTCCGGCCCCAGGGCTGGTCCTTGCAAGACGCCATCGAGTCGATCCGCCAGGTGAAGCGCGCCGGCGGCCACGCCTCTATCAACCTGCTCACCATGCCCGGGGTGACCGACCGTCCCGAGGAGGTGGCGGCGCTCATCAGCCTCATTGAGAGCACCAAGCTGGACCTTATCCAGTGGCGCAACCTCAACATCGACCCCGAGGCCTACCTGAAGCGCCTGGAGCTATCCAAGCCCGAGCAGCGCCTGGGCATCGCCCAGCTCATCGATGAACTGCGGGCCCGCTTCCCCCGGCTCAAGCACGGCTACTTCAACCCCAAGCTGCCGGAGTCGCCGGCGTGACCCGCGCCCCGGCGGTGATCCTGCTCAGCGGCGGCCTGGACTCGGCCACCTGCCTGGCCCTGGCCCGGGAGCAGGGTTTCGCCTGCTACTGCCTCAGCCTGGACTACGGCCAGCGCCACCGGGTGGAGCTGGCGGCGGCCGGCCGGGTGGCCGCGTCCCTGGGCGCAGCCGAGCACCGGGTGGTAAAAATCGACCTGGCCTCCTTTGGCGGCTCGGCCCTTTTCGGTGGCGCGGCCGTACCCAAGGATCGGCCCCTGGAGCCCGAGGACCAGGACATACCGGCCACCTACGTGCCGGCCCGCAACACGGTGATGCTGTCGTTGGCCCTGGCCTGGGCCGAGGTCCTGGGCGCGGCCGATATCTTCATCGGGGTCAACGCGGTGGACTACTCCGGCTATCCCGACTGCCGGCCGGAGTTCATCGCCGCCTTTGAGCGCCTGGCTAACCTGGCCACCAAGGCGGGGGTGACCGGCGAGCTGGCGATGGCCATCCACGCGCCGCTGATGGGCCTGGGCAAGGCCGAGATCATTGCCCGCGGCCTGGCCCTGGGGGTGGACTACTCCCTCACCCGCTCGTGCTACGATCCCGACGCCCACGGCCGCGCCTGCGGCCGTTGCGATTCCTGCCGCCTGCGCCGCCGGGGCTTTGCCGACAACCACCTGGCCGACCCCGCCCCCTACCACTAACAAGAAAAGACGCCCCCGTAGCGGGGACGCCTTTCCTCACGCCTTGATCTGCGGCCGGCTAGACCAGCTTGCTGATAATGCCGCCCGATGGCCTGAGCGATGAACTGGCGCTGAGCCCGGTTTCCCGGCCCGGCCCGATGGCCAGGGCGGCCTTGCCAACGGACATGAGGTCGTTAGTCAAGCCAGCGCCGCGCAGCCGGCTGCTGGACAGGCCCAGGCCCTTGGAGTCGGATTTGCCTATGCCGATCCCGCTGGACATGAGCTGGCTCATCAAGCCCTTTTGATCTTGCCGTTGCATCAAGTTGTTGATACTCAGCGCACCGGCGCTCTTGGAGCCCAGGCCCATGTCAGCCGCCTGGGATTGTCCCATGGTCAAAGCGGTCTGCACCTCGAGCTTGGCCATGGTTCCTATGGTTAAGGACATAAAAAATCCCCCAAAAAGGCGCCGTCCCATGGCTTCATCGGGCCTTCCGTGGAGGTTGCATTGCACGCCAGGGCCTATCCTTGCTCCCGGCTACTTGTTGAATACTAACACAAAGAGATGGGAAAACCAAGCTGTTGTAGTTTGGGAGGGGAAAAGTTTATCCCGATGCCGAGGCCATGCCCCGCCGGGACCAAAACTAAATAGCCAAAAGTCCCTTCTTAGGCTCGTCACCATCGGACACGTTATGTATCCCGTTCATGGCCAGTTTGGCGCAATTGATATCGTTTCGAGCTTTTGGCTTGACTTTCGGACCAGTAGCAGTAAGATTTTTAGTAATCATAATTACTCCATGAAGGAGTAGAAAACGGAGGCGTATCATGAAGATCAAGAAGATCGAGCGCACCAAGCGCGGGCTCTGCAAGTGCAAGAGCTCCTGCTAGCTTAAGCTGGCGATGAAGGGGGAGGCTCGGTGCCTCCCCCTTTTTGTTTTTTTCGGGCCGCCACGGCCCACCAGGGTTGCCATGCGCCAAATCATCTGTCCCAGATTATGCCGCTACCACAAGCCCGGCCAAGAAGAGACCCCGGGCTGCGGCGGCCTGGAATGGCTCCTGGAGCGACCGGAGTTCTACCCGGCGGTGGAGCGGCTGGAGCCGCAGGAGCATGAGCCGCTCTTTGGCCTGGACCCGGATGACCCCCGCCTGATGGCGATCTGCCGCGGCTGCGATTTTCTTGTCGATGGCTGCGACTTCCGCGACCCCGCGGTGGACCCGGCCGACTGCGCCCCCTGCGGCGGCCTGCGGGCCATCGCCGGTCTCCTGGCCCGGGGCCGCAACCTGGGACTGAAGTGATGCCCGGGGCCGAGCCGAACCGGGGGCTGTTTGTGCGGCTGGCCGAGGGGATCAGCCTGCGGCGTCTGGAAGAGCCCTGTCTCTACCACCGCCGGGCCGACGAGCTCTACGAGCTGAACCAGGACGGCCTGGAGGCCCTGGCCCGCTGCCGGGGGCACCTCACCCTGGACGAGGTCGGGCTCGACCCCGAGTTCGAGGCCTTTTGCCTGGCCGAAGGATTGCTCAGCCTATCGCCGGAGCCGAGGCCCATGCCCCTGGTCCTGGGTCCTGCGCCGCGCCCCTCACTGCGCTACCTGGAATTGCAGATCACCTGGCGTTGCAACCTGGCCTGCGGCCACTGCTACCTGGGCCCGGCCCAAGGCGTGGACCTGCCCTTGGCCCAGGTGGTGACGGTGCTGCGCGAGTTCGAGGCCATGGGCGGGCTGCGGGTGTTGATCAGCGGCGGCGAACCGCTGATGCATCCCCAGTGGGAGGCCATCAACGCCTACCTGGCCACCAATTCCCTGCGGCGGGTGCTGCTCACCAACGGCCTGCTGCTGGACGAGGCAAAGGCCGGCTCCCTGGCAGTGGACGAGGTGCAGGTGAGCCTGGACGGCATGGCCGAGGGCCACCAGGCCCTGCGCGGCCCGGGATCGTTTGAGCCGGCGGTGGCCGCCGCCCGCGCGGCGCGCCGGGCCGGGCTGGATCTCTCGGTGGCCACCATGGTGCACGCGGCCAACCTGGACCAGTTCGACCAGATGCAAGAGTTGGTGCGCGAGCTGCAGGCCCAGGAGTGGGGCATTGACGCGCCCTGCCCGGCCGGCCGGCTCGGCGACGACGCGGGGCTGACGGTGAGCCCGGCCCGGGCGGCCGAGGCCATGGCCCACGCCTACGGCGGGGCCTATCACGGCGGCGGCGGGGGCATGGCCTGCGGGCTGCACCTGGCCACCGTGGCCGCCGACGGCCGGGTGGCCAAGTGCGGCTTCTACCTGGACCGCCCGCTGGGCACCCTGGACCAGGGGCTGTGGACCTGCTGGGCCCGGCAGCGCCCCACGCCGCTTAGCGATATCGTCGGCTGCGCCGAGTGCCCGGCGGCTGCGGAGTGCGGGGGCGGTTGCCGCTTCCGGGCCCCGGCCCCGGGGCTGCCCGACCCGGTGATGTGTTCATTGATGGGGGTAACCCCGGTGATCGATTAAGGAGTAGTACTGGTGATCAAGGTGTTCGATTTGGCGGGCAGGGTTTTTCGGGAAGGCGGCGAAACGGTGCTGGGGCTTAAGGACCTCGACACCCACGCCTGCTACATGCTCTACGGCGTACTCAACCCCGGTGACCCGCCGCGGCTGCTGCGTCCCGGCCTGGGCCACGAGGAGATATTCCTGGTGGTCAGCGGCAGCATCAAGGTGGAAGGCCCCGGGGGCTTCCAGACCCTGCAACCGGGCCAGGCGGTTTATCTCAAGGACGAAGAGACCCTCAGCGCCACGGCGGCCGGGCCCGGCGAGGCCCGCTACGTGGCCGCCGGCGGCCACGGCGAGGGCGGCCACCACCATCACTAGGTTACAGCGGGTCAGGAGAATACCGCGCCCGAGAATGTCCTCGCCCGGACGCTCCTGGTGAGCTTGACCCCGGACCGCTGGCTAGCGGGCGAAGATATCCACGTTGCCGCCCCAGTCGATGGTCATGGTGCTGCCGCTGACCGCGTAGGTGCCGCTGAGAGCACTGCCGCCGGCCAACTGTATGACCAGGTTATTGCCGATGGTGGACCAACTCAGGTTTTGGCTCACCCCGTTGTTGAACCGGACCATGCCGGTACCCGCTTCGTTGAGGACCAGGGTATCCAGCTCGTTCAACGCCCCGTGGTTGGTTATGTTTTTCCAGGAGCCGGCCACTGACGACGAAACGGTTCCCCCGTCATCGCCGCCGATGCCGCAGGCGCCGACACAAGACAGGCACAGGGTCACCGCCAGAACAAGCACTAGCGTTTTTCTCATCTCTCTTCTCCGTTGCTTGGTCACTCCGCGTCGCCGGGCCTAGGCCGCCGGCCGGCCGCCACTCAGGCCTTGGCGCCGGATACCAGCCGCAGGGCCTCGGCCAGGTCCAGGGTGCCCTCGTAGATGGCCCGGCCGGTGATAAAGCCGGCCAGGCCCAGGTGCTCCATGTCCAGGAGGCGACGCACGTCGTCGAGGTCATGCACCCCGCCGGCGGCGATCACCGGGACCGCGACCTCTTGGCACAGGCGCCGGGTTGACTCCAGGTTGGGCCCGGTGTGCATGCCGTCGCGGGCGATATCGGTAAAAACGATGGCCGCCACCTCGGGGTGGTCGAAATGCGCGGCCAGCTCCAGGAAATCCAGGCGGCTGGTCTCGGTCCAGCCCGACACCGCCACCTTGCCGTCACGGGCGTCGATGCCGATGACCACCCGTCCGGGGTGTTGCCGGGCCGCTTGCAGCGCGGTCTCGGGCTGGCGGGCGGCCAGGGTGCCCAGGATCACGCGGTCCACCCCCAGCTCCAGGGCGCGCTCCAGGCTGTCCAGGTCGCGCACGCCGCCGCCCAGTTGGACCGGTATGTCCAGGGCCTCGCAGATGCGGCCGATCACCCCGGCGTTGGCCGGGCGTCCCCCCACCGCGCCGTCTAGGTCCACCACGTGCAAGCGCCCGGCGCCGGCCGCCTGCCACTTGTGGGCCATGGCCACCGGGTCGGAAGAGAATACCGTTTCGTCGTCCATGCGGCCTTGGCGCAGTCGCACGCACCGGCCACCCTTCAGGTCAACCGCGGGAATAGCTTCCACGTCTTATTTGCTCGTTTTCTTGCGCCAGGGGAAATCCCGCAGGAGTTGCTGCAAGCCAAAGCGGCCGAACTCGTCGGCCGTAAGCCAATGGATACCGTGGCGGGCGTAGTCGCCCAGGCGCATCAGGTTGTCGCTGAGTGGCTGCTGGGTCTGGTCAAAGGAATTTTTCCACACCACCGCGCCGTCGGAGGAGCGCACCACCGCCAGGTCGAAGGCCACCGAGGCCGCCCGCGACACGGCCAGGCGGCCGCCCTCGCGGTCCTGGAAGCGGTACACGTAGCCCACCATCACCCCGTCCACCTTGAGCTTGCGACCCAGGGCGGCCAGGGCCTGGCGGCGATTGACATAAAGACCGCGACCCATGACGCGCCCGGCGGCGATTCCCACTTTGGGGCCGGTCACCAACCGCACCTTGGCCACCCGGGGCAACAGGGTCATGAGAGCGTCGTTGAGCACCGCCACCGCGTTGGGCTTGATGTGACCGCTGGTGTATACCGCAAAGGTCAGTGGCGAGCGCGCCATGGTGGCGTTGCCCGAGGTGGGCAGCACCTCGCTATAAGGCAGCACCGCCAGGGAGGCCGGCCGCCAGGTGGTGAGCCTTGGTTTTGCCGGTCCCCGGCGCGCGCAACCCAGGGTGATCGCCATGGCTACCAGGACCGAGACGGCCGTCACACTCAAAACCCATTTACGCCAACTCATAACACCCCCTTGGTGGACGCCACTCCCCGGGAGCGCGGGTCCACCGCTGTGGCCTGGTCCAGGGCGCGGCCCAGGGCCTTGAAGGCGGCCTCCAATACGTGGTGGTCATTATCGCCGGCCTGCAGCAGGACGTGCAGGGTAAGGCCGGCGTGCAGACTCAGGGCCCGCCAGAACTCCTCGGCCAACTGGCCGTCGAACCCGCCGGCCGGGCCGGGCAAGGGACGGCCGCTCACCTTGAGCAGGGGCCGGTTGGACAGGTCCACCACCACCTGCACCAGGGCCTCGTCCATGGGCACCACCGCGCTGCCGTAGCGCACCAGGCCTAAGCGGTCGCCCAGGGCCTGGTTGATGGCCTGTCCCAGGCAGATGCCCACGTCCTCCACCGTGTGGTGGGCGTCGACCTCCAGGTCGCCTTTGGCCGTCAGCTCCAGGTTGAAATAGCCGTGAAAGGCCACATGGGTGAGCATGTGGTCAAAGAACCCCACCCCAGTACTGATGCGGGATTGGCCCTCGCCATCCAGCTCCAGCGTAAGTTGGATGCTGGTCTCCTTGGTATCGCGCTTTATGGTCGCCGCGCGGGACATGTCGCCCCCTTGTTTGCCGTAGTCGCCGGGGCCCGCCCCGCACCGCCCCCGGTGGCAGGTGTCCAGGGTTTTCGGGCCGTTATTTGGCCGATGCTATCACGGTGGCGCGTGGCTGTCGAGTCTGGAGGCCACCGCCGGCCAGGTTGACAGTCCCATCGGTGCCCGGTATATTCCAGCCGGGTGGCAGACCGCCCTTGTGGGGACGTAGCTCAGTTGGGAGAGCGGTGCGTTCGCAACGCACAGGTCGAGGGTTCAAGTCCCTTCGTCTCCACCACTCTCCACCCCGCTGGCGACTTCAAAAACCCGGCTAACAATCCGGGCTCCACACCCCGGCTCATCGGGCCGGCTCCATACCCCAACTCACCGAGACCACGTTCCCGGAGCCACCTCCCGGCTCATCGGGCCGGCTCCACACCCCAACTCACCGGGACCACGTTCCCGCAGCCACGTCCCAGCTCATCCGTACGCCAGGTTCCGGCCCGCCCGGGCTCAACCCTCCCGCTCACCCGGGATCATCGCCCACCAGTAGCCCTAAGCGGCAACCATGCGTACAGCAGGGCAAGCCCGGCCGGCGGAGGCGGCTTTTCCGCCCGGTTCTCCCCTGGCAGTGCACTAAACCTAATCACGTAGCGCAGGTCCTTTGGTTGGGGTCGGGGTGGTCGTGGCCGGGAGCCTTGTCAGCGTGGAGGCCCTGGGCCAGGCGATGGTAAAAGCCCAACACCAACTCCAGGTACTGCCCTGGACGATACTCGTAGATATTGTGCCCGCAGTAGGGCATCACCGCCAACTCGGCCCGGGGCAAAACGCGGTACATGGCCACACCCTGCTCCACGTCGAACAAGGCGCTGCGGTCGGGGTAGATCACCAGGGCCGGGCACGACACCCGGGCCAGTTGGGGCCGCAGGTCAAAGAAACCAACCCCGTAGGCCCCACCCTTGGGCCGGGCCCGGTCGTAGAATTCCGCGCCCCACTGGGGCCCGTGCCAAAGGGCGAACTTATCGCGCAGGGCCGGGTCCAGCTCGGCAAAGGACAAGGGAAACTTCTGTGCGTTGAAAGTAACCATGTCGGTGAGTGACCAGGTCTGCACGCTGCCCAGCACCAGGCTGCGCACCCGCTCGGGATGGGCCACCGCGAAGTCCACGCTGATCACCCCGCCCTCGCACTGGCCGGCCAGGTGGACCGGCCCCAGGTCCAAGGCCTCCAGCAACGCCGCCAGGTCCTCGACCATCTGCGTCCGGAACCGGTCGCTTACGTAGAACTCCCAGAAGTCATCTCCTCGATCGGAGCGGCCATAACCCCGCCGATCGTATAACAACACTTGGAACCCGGCCTGCACCAGGTGGGGATAGATATCCTTCCACATCTGCAAGCTGGCAAAACCGTGATGCATGAGGACGATCGGTTCGCCCTTCCCGTGCAGTTGGTAGTAGATTTTACGGTCGCCGATCTCGAGATAGGGCACTGGCGTCTCCTGGATTATAAGTGTCATGACGGCGCGTGGCGGCCGCCCCGGCAATCCTGCCGCCACCATAGCATCACCAGCGGCCAACGCAACCAATATGCGCATTGTTCATTATCCCGCCCGGTTGGGGTATGATAGTAGGTGCAGCGCTCTGGGAACTAGAGCGCTTAACCCAACCAGGGGGACAGGACGTGCAACTAACCTTGAGCAAGAGAATCCTGGGCCTGACCATGATCATCGTGGTCATCCTGCTGGCCTTGGGGGTAGTCGCCTTCTGGGCGGCGCGCAACCTGGCCGGTAACGCCGACCAAGCCGCACGTCACCTGCAAGACGCCCGCGAAGTGACCAGCGCCGCCTTGCAAGTGGCCAAGCGCACCCAGAGCCAGGCCGAGTTGCTCATCAGCCGGGACCTGTCCCAGCAAAAGACCTTTGACGCCATTACCGCTGATTTCCGCTCCTACCTGCACAAAATTCAGGCCATGCCCCTTGCCCGGCAGCACCGGGATATGCTGGCCCGCATCAAGCAGGCCGACGCCACCCTGGTTAAGATATTTCACCAGGGGATCGTGCCGGAGATACGTTACCAGCGGCAAAAGGTGCTGGCCAAGTCCCTGGCCATGGCCGACAAGTTCATCCGGCAGGTTGAACTAAACGGCCGCAAGATAGCCGCCTCCCTGCGCAAGCGCATGCAAATTTCGGCCTTGGCCCGGGAATACAAGCGGGTGATTACCGAGGCCGGGCAGCTCGACGCGGTTAACCAGATGATGTTCTGGCTGATGAAGATGTACCAGGCCCAGGCCGAGCTCATCATCAACGGCGATCAAAGTTCCTTGTTCCGCTACGACAAGGCCAAGACCCAGGTCGAGCAATTTCGCCGGCTGGTGTCCCAGGCCATGCAGACCGACGAGGAGAAGCGCTGGTTCAGCTTCTTGATACAGGCCCACGAGAATTACGACCTGTTAATGCGGGAACGGGTGGTACCGGCGGTAAAGCGCCGGGCCGAGAACCGGTTGCAAAAACTCCACGAGCAGTCGCACCGGGTGCTCAACTCCCTGCGACACGACATCGACCGCCTGGCCGAGACGCTCACCCAGGAGGCCAACCGTACCGTCCAACGATACCAAGAGACCTCCGACCGCGTACAGGTGCTCATCCTGGTCATCGCCCTGGTGGCCATCGCGGCCGGGATCGTCTTGAGCCTCCTGCTGGCCCGCAGCATCAGCCGGCCCATCGCCGAGACCCGACGGGCCATCGCCGCCTTTGCCGACGGTGATTTCACCTTCCAAGCGCAAGAAGACTACCTAAACCGCGGCGACGAACTGGGCGAGATGATACGTGATCTCAACGAAACCAGCCGCCGCTTGGCGGAGACGGTGCGCGAGGTGATCAAGGTAACCGGCCTGGTGACCTCCCACGCAGAGGAGATCAACCAATTCAACCAAAACCTCAACGAGCACACCCAGCACCAGGCGGCGGCCATTGAGGAGACCGCCGCGGCGGTGGAGGAGCTCACCGCCAGCGTCCGGCAAAACGCGGCTCACGCCAGGCGAGCCAACGACGTGGCCCACCACACCGCCCAGATGACCAGCGACGGTAAAGAAGTGGTGGCCGGTACTGCGGCGGCCATGCAGGCGGTCACCGAGTCCAGCAACAAAATCTCCGACATCACCAGCGTGGTCAACGAAATCGCCTTCCAGACCAATCTCCTGGCTCTAAACGCCGCGGTGGAAGCGGCGCGAGCCGGCGAGGCGGGCCGCGGCTTTGCGGTGGTGGCCAGCGAGGTACGCAACCTGGCCGGGCGCTCGGCCAAGGCGGCCAAGGAGATACAGGCCATCATCGCCGAGAGCGAGGCCAAGGTCGAGATGGGCAACCAGATGGTGGCCAAGAGCAGTAAACTGCTCAACGAGGTGATGGCCAACGTCCAGGAGGTGGCTGAGACCATCGACGAGATAGCCGCGGCCAGCCAGGAGCAGGCTATCGGCATCGAGGAGATAAACCACGCCATGGGCCAGATGGATCGCAGCGTGCAGCACAACGCGGCCATGGTAGAGGAAGCGGCCAGCGCCAGCGAAAAGATGTCGGCGGTGGCCGAACAACTCAAGCGCCAAATGAGGCAGTTCAAGGTGGCCACCGAGTCGGAGCCCTGGCCGGCCCCCCAGGCCCTGCCCCCGGCAGCGCAGCCCGACCGCCCGGCCGCTAACGGGCAGGCTCCCGCCGGCCGGCAAACCTTGCCGCGAGGGTACACCCAGGAGGACCCTTTCTTCACGGAGATGGATACTGATGACTTCTAGGCCCGCCGACTGACCGCCCGGCACCAAAAAAGGGCGCCTGAACGACACCCCTTAGTGTGATCTCTTTGGCCTCGGCGGCGCGCCCTAGGAGCCGCCGACCAACTCCACGATGCGGCCCACCAGGGCTGCAGGCTCCACCGGCTTGGGAAAGAAATCGTCGGCCACCAATTCCTTGCCCGAGGCGTGGGAATAGGCGGTGCTGCCCACGTAGTCGGTCACCGCGGTGAGCATGATAACTGGTATGTCGGACAACTGGTCGTCAGCAGCCAACTCCTTGGCCACCTCGTAGCCGTCCTTGTCGGGCATCATGATATCGAGCACGATGAGGTCCGGGTTCTCGCTGCGGGCCTTGGCCAAACCCTCCGCACCACCGTAAGCCGCGATGGGCTCCATACCCTGGGCCTCCAGCAACATGCTGACCGCTTCCACCAAGTCCGGATCATCATCCACAATAAGAATTCTCTGGCTCATGTCGTCCATCCTCCCAGGGCGGGTGCAGGCTGTCATACCTTGATTCGCATAATAGATTAACCGGCTTGTGTTTCCAAGGCAAGCCTAAGTTCCACCCCGGCGCGCCAGTTTCTCCTTGACCCCCGGCCAGCCCATGATCGAATCTAGACGGTATAATTTTTGGTTTGGCCGGTGGCGCGGGTGAGCGCCGCCTGCGGATGGAGTCGGAAACAGGCCATGGATAAAATCAAGGTCGGCGGAATCATGCGGAGCGACGACCAGACCCTGGTGCGAGTCTTGGCGGTGCCGCCGGAGCCGGAGGCCTCGGCCGCGGTGCTGGGAGCCCTGGGGCGCGCCGGGATCAACCTGGAGCTCATCGTGCAAAGCGTCGACCGGGAGCAGAGAGCCAACTACGCCTTGGTGGTGTCGCACAAGGATATGGAACACGCCCTGGGCGTTTTGGAAGAAATAAAGCCCCGGGTGGCGGCCGGCAGTATCACCTATACCCCCGGGGTGTCCATCATCAGCGTTTTCGGACCCCACCTGCGTGAAAAACCCATCATACCCGGGGCCATGCTCGGCGCCCTGGCCGCGGCGGGGATCACCTGCCTGGCCATCGCCACCTCCATCTCCAGCGTTTCCTGCGTGGTGGAAAACGGGGTGCTGGACACCGCCTTAGACGCGCTCACCAAAGTGCTCGACGCTCCCTTCCAAGTGAAAAAGCGCCCCAAGAATTACTAAAGACCGGCGCGCCGGCCAGCCACCGCAAACCCGATTGACGCGACCAGATCGGGAGACCTTCACGGAGGTAGCAAGACATGTACATCACCCAAGGCGCCGACGACCTGGAAAAATACCTGGCGGCCTGGCCCCCGGCCCGCGACGACCTTAAACGCGCGTTCTTGGAGCTGGCTCAAGAGGCCGGCTCCCTGGAGTCGGCCCGGGGGTCCTTCCTGGCCCGCCCGGGCATCAGCCATAGCCTGCGCTTCACCCTGGAGCCTCCCCCGCCCGGCCGGGAGCGGCCGGTGTTTTTTTTGATCGACGTGGTGGAGATCGGCGACGACCTACTGCTGTCGGTGTGCTTTTACGCCGACGAGATCAGCGATCCCGACGGGCGGGGCAACGAGATTCCCGGCGCGCTGTTTGGCGAGACCGGCTATTGCTTTGACGTGGAGGACCATGATCCCGAGCTGCTCGCCTACCTCAAGGCCCGCCTCCACTCCGCGCCGCGAGCCGCGGCTGGCGTATAGGTCCAAGTCCCCACGTTAGAGATTCGTCGCCCCCCCTGCTCCGCTCGAGGCCGACTTTATGCCGTGTCGGTTTTTCCTGGTCGGTGGCAATTGAATGAGGTGGGTGGCACAAAGAAGGTGCTTCGGCCCATATGGCAGCAGCGGCACGCTGCGCCGCGCCGCGAGCCGCGGCTGGCAAATAGGTCCAAGTCCACGCGTTAGAGATTCGTCACCTCTCATCCTCCGCTCGCGCGTTCTTTGACGAGTCTATTTCACACGGACGCGGCGATGGGCAAAGCCGCCCAGCAGGTAGCGCACCCCGAGGATTAACAGGGGCAGCCACCACCAGGAGGGCATGTTGGCCCGGTCCCAGGCCACGGCCAGGGACATGAGCCAGGGCGGGGGCACCCGCACCCCGGCTACCTTATGGCCGAGGTCCAGGGTCTCGGCCGCCCACTGCACCACCCGTACGATGGGCTTGGGTTGGGCCAGGCGTACGCCGCCGGTCCCCTGCACCCGGGCCGCCTGGTCCTGGGCCGCCAGGGCGGCATAGGCCGGGGCCACCTCGGCGTCCTTGACCTGGCGCGAGGTGATCATCAGCACCAGGGCCGCGGCCACCACCACCGCCATCAACAGGCTCAGTATCATGCGTATGATCGCGCCCACGTATCCCTCCGCTCGGTAGTGCTTGGTTAGCGCGCCTCTTCCATCCAGGCCGTGAGGGTCTGCCGGAAATCCCGGCCGTCGTCGGGCAGCCTGGCCTGCAGGAAAGAGCGCAGCAAATCGTCCAGGGCCGCTATGGCCATCTCCACCAGGGCGATGCGTTCCAGCCACAGCCCGCCGGGTTCGTGGTCATCGCCGCCTTGCATGGGCGGCAGCTTCAGCGAGCTTATGGTGAGGTCCGCGGCGCGCAGGCTCAGCCAAAACTCCTCGTTGTCCACAATGAGCCCCAACCGCAGGCTCTCCACCAGCTTGCCCTGCTTGAGCCCCTCGCGGGCCTCGGCCAGAGAGGCCTCGTGGCCGCGCACCGTGATGCGGGCCCCTTCGCGCCCCTGGGCCGGCCCCAGCACCAGGTGGTCGCCGAGCATCACCTCCACCACCCGGTCGTCGCCGGTGCGGTGCGGGGATTCCTGCTCGGCCAGCCACCACAGCCAGGTGAGAAACTCCTGGCCCAGAAAAACCTTCTCGTTGAGTATGGTGAGTACGTCCATTACCGCTTGACCATCGGCTCAGAAATCCAGGGGGCGGGCGGCGGCCAACAGCTCGCGCTGGTTCTCGTCGGTTAAGATATCGCCGGCCAATAAATAAGGAAGGCGCGGCACCAGGCCCAGGCTGAAGCACCGGCTGAAGTGATCCTCGAAGCGGTCCAGGACCCCGCGGGAGGCGGAGCCTATCCAGAGCTCAGAGCGGCCGGTGTCCCACACCACGTCGTAGACCTGGGTGGTGGGAGGGATGCGGGCCAGCAGGCCCAGCCGGGCCCGTTCCCTTAGCTGCTCGCGCCGGGCGCGGTTCAAGCGGGCGCCGCCCTGGTCCTGGCTCATGGCCAGGAACTTCATCTCCTCCAGGCGCTGGTACTTGCGCAGCATGGCCGCCGGCACCTTGCGCTGGTCCACGCGAAAACCCAAGACCACGTAGGGCCCCAGGCTGTAGCCGGCATAGGCAAAGGAAGTATCCAGGAAATCACCGGCCGAGACCCAGCCCACGGCCAACTCGTCGGTGGTGTCTTCGATATCCATGAACAGGCCCCGGCGGATACGCCGGTCCAGGAAGTCGGCCGCGTCCGGGGGCAGAGCGCCGTCGACCTGGTAACGGGTCAAGGTGGCGCTGCCTTTGAGTAGTCCCATTTTGGCTCCAAAAGAAAATCACCGCTCCCGCGGGAGCCCCGCCACCATACCGCAAGGCCCCCGGCGACGCAACCGGGGCGTGGGCCGGTTTTGGCAAGGAATTTGCTTTTTCTCCCCGTGTAATTCTTGCGGAGGAAAACTATGTCCTCGGTGCGCCCCCTGCCGCCGGCTATCACCCAACCGCCGGCCGTGCGATCCCCCTCGCCCGGCGCCTCTAGCGCGTCCTACGGCGACCTGCTCAAGTCGGCCATGGCGCGCGGCAACGGCAGGTTGGCAGCTCAAGTAGTTGAATTGATGATGCTTAGCAGCTCTCTGCGCATCGCGGGCCCCCAGCGCCCCCCCACTCGGCTGCCCCAGTACATCCAGGCCTACCAGTTGGCGGCCCAGGGGCTCACCCGCCCGCCGGCCAGCGGTCGGTTCGCCTCGCTCTCGTCCGAAGCCGCCGAAAAAATGACACCAGCCCCCCGCCAAACCGCCCAAAACACCCTGCAGCAACGTCAAGATATTGACAGGCTAATCACCAAGGCCGCCCGGCGCCACAAGCTCTCGCACCACCTGGTACGGGCGGTGGTCAAGGCCGAGAGCGACTACGACCCGGCCTGCGTGTCTTCGGCCGGGGCCATGGGCCTGATGCAGCTCATGCCCGAGACGGCCCGCGACCTCAAGGTGAGCGATCCTTTTGACCCCCGGCAAAACATCGACGGCGGGGTGCGCTACCTGGCCATGATGATCGATCGCTTTGACGGAGACCTGAAAAAGGCCCTGGCCGCCTACAATTTCGGCCCGGCCAACGTGGAGGCCGGCCGCCCCTGGCCGGCCGAGACCCGCGGCTACGTGAGCAAGGTCACCCGCCTGATGGACCTCTACAGCAACGGCTTCCAGGCCCGCGTCTAGAGCCCCCCCGGCCACCCGGCAAAACTTGTTTTGCGCGCCCGGCGATTTAGCATTAATCTAGAGCTCTGGCGGCCCGCCTGGCGAGCCGCAGCAAAGGATATACCCACGAAACCCCAGCCACGCCTCCCGGCGCCTTACGGAGAATGGCAATGACCGACCAGGTGAATACCGAGGACTACCTCTGGATAATCGTGGACAAGCCCCAAGAGGCGACCGAGGAGGAGACCTTCCTGGGCCTGGCCGACGACCAGGGCGTGCAGTTCATCCCCGCCACCCGGGAAAAGGCCGACGGTGAGATCCTGATGCGCATGCTGCCGTCGCAGGAGAACACCGAACGTTCAGTGGAGGCCATCCACCGCGACCAGCTCCTGGCCCAGGCCAAGGACCAGGGCTTCAACGTCTTCGTGGTCGACAGCCAGGGCAAGGTGCTCCAGCGCCTCACCTAGCTGCTATGGCAGTCACCGGCTAGGCCCGGCGCCGCCCCACCATGCCCCCCAGGTCGCGCAGCTCGCTGATGCGCAAGAGCCGGGCCAGGCCCAGGTACACCCCGGCCCCCACCACCACCGCCACCAAGGGACGGGCGTAGCGTCGCCCCAGGGAACCCACCGAGCCCCAATCAGGCAGGTAGGCCAAGGCGGCCACCGCCAGGCCCATGGCCGTCACCGCGGCCAACATGCGCAGGGCCGCCAGGGCCACCGACCGCATACCCAGGGGTCCCACTTTACGCCGCAGCAACCACAACAGCCCGGCCAGGTTGGTCAGCCCGGCCACGCTGGTGGCAAGAGCCAAGCCGATGTGGGCCAAGGGCCCGATGAGCACCAGGCTCAGGCCCACCATCACCACCAGGCTCACCGCCGCCACCATAACCGGCGTCTTGGTGTCTTTTAGCGCATAAAAGGCCGGCACCACCGCCCGTACCCCGGAGAAGCCCAGCAGCCCAAAGCCATAACCGAACACGGCCCAGGCCGTCTGGCGCGCGGTGGCCAGGTCGAACTCGCCGCGGGCGAACAACAGCAGCACCAGCGGCTCGGCCAGGACCATGATCCCCACCATGGCCGGCAAACAGATGAAAAGCGTAACCCGCAGGCCGTAGTTCATGGTCTCGATTAGCGCCGGGTAGTCGCCGTCGGCCGCCTGGCGGCTCAGGCTGGGCAGCACCGCGGTGCCCACCGCGATGGCGAAAATCCCCAGGGGAAACTGGATGAGCCGGTCGGCGTAATAAAGATAACTCACGCTGCCGCTGGGCAGCCAGGAGGCCAGGATGGTATTGATCACCACCGCGAGCTGGTAGACCGCCGCGCCAAAAATAGCCGGCACCATGAGACGGCCAATGCGCCGCAGGGCCGGATGGGCCAAAGCCAGGGCCGGCCGCAGGGCCACCCCGAAATGTTTGAGCAGCGGCAATTGCAACAAGAGCTGCAGCACCCCGCCGATGAGCACTCCCAGGGCCAGGCTCAGGACCGGCGGGTCCACCCGGGGCGACAGGGCCACCGCGCAGGTGATGATGCTGATGTTGAGCACCAGCGGGGTCACCGCCGGTACAAAAAAGTGCCCCAGGGAATTGAGCACCCCGCCGGCCAGGGCCACCAAGCTGATGAAAAAGATGAACGGCAGGCACCAGCGGGCCAGGTGCACCGCCAGCTCAAAGGTCTCCTGCCCCGGCTTAAAACCCGGCGCGATGAGCCGCAGCAGCTCCGGGGTGAAAACCATCCCCAAACCGCAGATCACCGTCAACAGGATAGCCGTCACCGTGTAGGTGGACCGGGCCACCAACACCGCTTCGTCCTGGCCGTCCTTGCGCAGCACCTCGGTGAAAACCGGGATAAAGGCCACGGTGAGGCTGCCCTCGGCGAACAGCCGGCGCAGCAGGTTGGGAATACGAAAGGCCACCACAAAGGCGTCGGTGGCCGCCGAGGCCCCGAAAAAATAGGCGATGGTCATGTCGCGCAGGTAGCCGCCCAGCCGGCTGGCCAGGGTGGCCGCGCCAATCACCCCGGCGGCCCGGGTTACCTTTTGTTTTTCACTGGCAGCGCTCACGCACAAATCCCTTGACAGTCACTCCCCTGCCCGTTAAAAACACAAGTTCAGTCAACCAACCCCAACAGTTACCGGGGATGTACCAGGCCCAGGGTAAAACCAGCCGCAGGCGGGACCCGACACAAGCCCGAGAACCGGAGGCCGGCGGGGAACCAGGGGCCAGAGCAAAAGCGCCGAGGCAGGAGCGAAATACAAGCTCCACGGATCGGGGCAGGAGCGAAATACAGGCTCCACGGCTGAAGCTAAATACAGGCTCCGCTGGTCGAAGCTGAAAAAGCAGGCCCCCCCGAAAAAATACACAGGAGGATCACAAGTTGGCCAATCATCCCTCAGCCAAGAAACGGGCCCGGCAGAACCTGCAGCGCCGCGCCCGCAACCGCGCCCGCATGACCCGCGTGCGCAGCACCATCAAGGCCGTGCGCCAGGCCGTGGCTGCCGGCGACCAGGCCGCCGCCCGCCAGGCCCTGCAGCAGGCGATTCCCACCATCGACAAGGCCGCGGCCCAGGGCGTTATCCATCGCCGCAACGCCTCCCGCAAGATCAGCCGGCTCTCCAGCCTGGTCGACTCCCTGGACTCCTAAGCCCGGCCGGGACCAACCGGCGGCCGGATCATGGGACTCGCGCGGGCGGGTCCCATTTTGTGTGACCCCGCCGAGGGCTCCATTCCACGCCGGCCCGCCCAATCCTACCGGCAACCATCGGCCCTCTCGCGGCAACTCCAGCCCTAGGCGCATAGGTCCATCACCAGCCGTTCCATGATCACGTGATCGGCCACCGGCGATGACTTGAGCGCCACGTCGGCGGCCAGCACCAGGCGCAGCCGGCCGGTGAGCCGCTTCGGCGACTCACGCCGGGCGCGCTCCACCAGGGTGCGGGTGGCCGCCGGTGGGGTGCGCAGGGTCCGCTGCACCTCGGACTGGCCGCCGCCAGTGTCCAAGATCGCCCGGGCCTGTAAAAGCTGGCGGTGCAGGCGCACCACCATGGCCAGGATGCGCACCGGCGGCTCGCCCAAGCTGATGAGCTGATCCAGCGAGGTGAGCGCCCGGTCCAGGCGCCGGCCGGTGAGGGCGTCGGTGAAATCAAAGATCGAGTACAACCGGCCGGCCCCCACCACCGCCTTCACTTCCGCCTCGCCGATGACCTCCCCGTCGCCCACGTACAGCGACAGCTTCTCCAGCTCCGAATCCAAGGCGCCCAGGCCCAGCCCGGCCAGCTCGGCCAGGCGCTCGGCCGCCCCGGGGCTCAGGCGATTGCCCCGGGCCGCGGCCCGGCGGTGCAGCCAGGGCACCAGGTCCCGGTGGTACATCTTTTTGAACACGTGCAGCTTGCCGCCGGCCTTGAGGCTCTTGGCCAGCTTGGTGCGCATGTCCAGCTTCACCCCGGCCAGCACCAGGCAGGTGCTCGGCGCCGGCTGGGCCAGGTAGTCGGCGAACTCGGCCTGGCGGGCGGCCTTGTACAAATGAAAATCGTTGACTATGACCAGGCGGCGCGATCCCAAGAAAGGCAGGGTGGCCGCGCTCTCCAGGACACGCCCCGGCGGGGTGTCGCCGGCCAGGAACCGCTCCACGTTGAGCGAAGGGTTTTGGGCAAAGGCCGGCGAGGCGATAAAGCGGTCGATCACCTCAGTGACCAGGAAATCTTCTTCGCCGAAGACCCCGTACACTGGGGCGGGGTCGCCGCTGTCCACCTCCGGCCACAGCCGCGCCCCTTTGGACCCGCCCCGGCCCGACACCGATCGAGAGCCGCCTTTGCCCGAGACCGCCATGGACCCGCGTTCCCCGGCAGCTTCTAGAAGTTTTCGAAGATGCGGTCGTGCAGGGTCTGGGCCAGCTCCTCGGCCGCTTCGCCCATGGCCGCCTGCTTGGCCGCCTCGTCGGCCACCGGGTCGTTGGCCACGCTGTAGGAGCGGAACTCCGAGAGCGATTTGCCCTTCCACAGCACCTTCTTGTCCCGCGTCCTCACCAGCTTGGCGCTGATGGTTACGATCACCCGGCGCTGGCGGCTGGTGTCAGAGGTGGTAAGAGCTACGTCGCTGACATAGATGCTGGTGATGGCGCCGTGCAGCACCGCGTCGGCCTTGTCCAGCGAGACCACCTTGAGCATGCCGCTGCGGGTGAACTGGTAGATAACGTCGTCGGTCAATATGCTGTCGATACGCAGCTCGGTGGTGCGGTTGGCAAAGGTGGGTATGGCCACGGTTTTCACGTCGCCAGGCAGGTTGTTGCTGCCGCCGCGGAAACTGTAACCACAGGCACTAACCACCACCAATAGCGCTATGAGCAGCCAAGGTGCTTTTTTGATCACGGGGGCCTCCCTCCCGGCAAGTATCACACCACGATATTAACCAGTTTACCCTGAACCACAATCACTTTTTTTACCTGCTTGCCGGCGATGAACGATCTCACCTTTTCATCGGCCAGGGCGGCGGCCTCCAGGTCGGCGTCGGCGGCGTCGGCCGGCAGGGTGAGCTTGGCCCGGACCTTGCCGCCCACCTGCACCACCACCAGCTTCTCGTCCTTGACCAGGGCCTGGGGATCGTACTGCGGCCAGGGGTGGTTGATGAGCATCTCCTGGTGGCCCAGGCGCTGCCAGAGTTCATCGGCGATGTGCGGGGCCATGGGGCTCACCAGCACCACCGTGGCCTCCAGGGCCTCCTTGAGCACCGCGGCCCGCAAGGGGTCGTCTTCCTTTTGGTCCTGCACCGCCAGGCTCATCTGGTTGACCAGCTCCATGATGGCGGCGATGGCGGTGTTGAACTGGAAGCGCTCGGCCACGTCTTCGGTCACCTTCTTGATGGTCTGGTGGGTCTTGCGGTGCAGCTCGGCCATGGCCCGGCCCGGACGGCCGCCGCCGTCGTAGGGGGCCGTATCGCCGGCCTGGTCGATCACCGCCGCAGCCACCCGCCACAGGCGGTGCAGGAAGCGGCTGGCCCCCTCCACCCCCTGGTCCGACCAGTCCAGGTCGCGCTCCGGCGGGGCGGCGAACAGGGTAAAGAGCCTTACGGTGTCCGCACCGTAGCGCCCCACCATCTCGTCGGGGTCCACCACGTTGCCCTTGGACTTGGACATCTTGGACCCGTCCTTGATGACCATGCCCTGGGTGAGCAGGTTTTCAAAGGGCTCGTCGCACTCCAGCAGGCCCAAGTCGCGCAGCACCTTGGTGTAGAACCGGCTGTAGAGCAGGTGCAGCACCGCGTGCTCGATACCGCCGATGTACTGGTCCACCGGCATCCAGTAGCCGGTGCGCTCGGGGTCCAGGACGCCCTGATCGTAGTCCGAGCAGGCATAGCGCGCGAAATACCACGACGACTCCACGAAGGTGTCCATGGTGTCGGTCTCGCGCCGGGCCGGGCCGCCGCAGTTGGGGCAGCTCACGTTGACCCACGAGTCGAGACCTGGCAGCGGCGAACGGCCCGTATCGTCCATCTCCACGTCCTGGGGCAGCACCACCGGCAGGTCCTTCTCGGGCACCGGCACCGGGCCGCACTTGTCGCAGAGGATCACCGGTATGGGCGCGCCCCAGTAACGCTGGCGGCTGATGCCCCAGTCGCGGATGCGGTAGTTGATGGTCTGGCGGCCGCGGCCCTCTTTTTCCAGGTGGGCCACGATGGCCTTCTTGGCCTCTTCGGAACTGAGGCCGTTGAACTGGCCGGAGTTGACCAGGGTGCCGTAGTCGGTGAAGGCCTCGGTCATGTTCTCCACGCCCTGGGGGCCGTCGGGCCCCACGATCACCTCCACCAGGTCCAGGCCGTACTGCTTGGCGAACTCGAAATCGCGCTGGTCGTGGGTGGGCACGGCCATCACCGCGCCGGAGCCGTACTCCATGAGCACGAAGTTGGCCACGTAGATGGGCATCTTCCAGCCGGTGAGCGGGTTAAGGCAATAGGCGCCGGTGAAGACGCCCTCCTTGAGCTTGTCG
This sequence comes from Desulfarculaceae bacterium, assembly GCA_027067385.1. Classification (GTDB taxonomy): domain Bacteria; phylum Desulfobacterota; class Desulfarculia; order Desulfarculales; family Desulfarculaceae; genus JAMOVV01. Next base: position 20,284 of record JAMOVV010000043.1, on the reverse strand, counting down.
TCAGCCCGGTCGCTGAAAGACTGGCGCTTGACCTTGTCGATGAAGTCCTTGACCGCCTGCTCCTGCTCGGTGCCGGCCGAGAGGGTAAGGGCCAGGGGATGCTCCGGGGCCAGGCTCATGAAGGTGGCCCCAAAGAGGGTGTCGGCCCGGGTGGTGAAGACCTCGATGCCGCCCTCGCGCCCGTCAAAGGGGAAGAATATCTCGGCGCCGTAGGACTTGCCGATCCAGTTGCGCTGCATGGTGATGACCCGCTCGGGCCAGCCCGGCAGCTTGTCGAGCCACTGGAGCAGTTCCTCGACGTAGTTGGTTATGCGGAAGTAGTAGCCGGGCAGCTCGCGCTGGCTCACCGGGTTGTCGCAGCGCCAGCAGCAGCCCTGCTCCACCTGCTCGTTGGCCAGCACCGTCTGGCAGGAATCGCACCAGTTCACCAGGGAGCGCTTACGGTATACCAGGTCCTTTTGCCACATCTTCAAGAAGACCAACTGCTCCCACTGGTAATACGAGGGGTCGCAGGTGGCGAACTCGCGGTCCCAGTCCAGGGAGTAGCCCAGCTTCTTGAGCTGGCTCTTCATGTTGTCGATGTTGGCGTAGGTCCAGGTGGCCGGGTGGGTCTTATTGGCGATGGCCGCGTTTTCAGCCGGCATGCCAAAGGCGTCCCACCCCATGGGGTGCAGCACGTTGAAACCGCGCATGCGGCGCACCCGGGCCACCACGTCGCCGATGGTGTAGACCCGCACGTGGCCCATGTGGATGCGGCCGCTGGGATAGGGGAACATCTCCAGCACGTAGTATTTTTGGCGGGACTCGTCCTCGACGGCCTTGAAGCACCCAGCCTCTTGCCAGCGCTGTTGCCAGCGGGTCTCCAGGACGGCCGGGTTGTAGCGTTCGGTTCTTTTTTCTTTGTTTTCGGTCATTTAAATATCGCAGGGTTTAATAAGAGCCATGATGGCCGCGTTCCAACTACATGCAGCCGCCGGTTGGCGACCCGTGCCAGTATCTATCACAGGGCCGGGGAGATGTAAACATGTTAGGGGCTTATCAATAAAGGATAAACCCCGCCGGGGCCCACCGGAGGACGGACGGACGGGAGCGCGGGGCTATTGTGCCGCGCCGGGCTTTTTGCCATTATGGGCAGGCAGCGGCCTGGGGCAGCCCCCGAGGCCGCGGGAGCGTCTTTAGCGCCGGCCCGGCCGGCACCACCCCCAGCGGAGAACAAGTATGACCAACCAGGAATTAAACCAATTGCTGGAGACCTACCTCCGGCCGCTGACCTTCCCGGTGGCGGTGAAGCTCTCGCCGGAGCCGGAGATTCCCGAGGGTTTTCGCCGGCCGGAGAAGCTCTTTGGCCACCGCCTGAACATCTGCCAGGGGGTGAACCTGGCCCGGCGCTATGGCTGGGCCATGGGTTTTTTAGAACAAGACATGGCCTGTCCCCTATCCATACCCATCTTCGGCTTACGCGCCGACCCGGATTTCGTTACCCGGGGCGAGCACATCCACCCCGACTTCACCGCCACGCTGGAGCAGGCGGCCCGCACCCAGGCCGCCCAGCCCAAGGCCCCGCTGGGCTCCATCGCTGCGATCCTGGTGGCGCCCCTGTCCAAGGCCGAGTTTGAGCCCGACCTGGTGCTGGTCTACGGCAACGCGGCCCAGGTCGTCCGCCTGGTGCAGGGGGCCTTGTACTACCACGGCGGGGCCTTGCAGAGCAGCTTTTCCGGCCGCTGCGCCTGCGCCCAGGAGTTCATCCACCCCCACCTCACCGGCCGCTGCAACGTGATCATCCCGGCCCAGGGCGAGCGGCTCTTTGCCATGACCGCCGACGACGAGCTGTGCTTTGCCCTGCCGCGCCCGGAGTTTGACAACCTGGCCGACGGGTTGGCCACCACCCACAAGCGGGGGGTGAGCCGGGTGCCCACGCCGTTCTTCGCCCAGCGCATGGAGCCCCGGTTCCCGCCCCGCTACGCCGAGCTGGAGCGCTACTGCGGCATCAAGGACTGAGCGCCACGCCGACGTGAGGGTGATTTCTTTCCACTGCTCGGAATCTTGCCACCACGCCGGCCCGAAGGCTAACGCCCGACCATACGGGAGCCGAGGCACTCAACTAAAGGAGGGCAGCCACCTAAACCACCGTTCGGAATCTCGCCCACTACGCCGGCTCGAAGGCTAACGCCCGGCCCTATGGGAGTCGAGGCACTCGACCAAATAACCGACTTGCTTCCTACCGTTCGGAATCTTGCCACCACGCTGGCCCGAAGGCTAACGCCCGACCATACGGGAGTTGAGGCACTCAACCTTGACTGAGGGGGGTTCAGTGCCTATGGTTGGGCCAACCATTACGGGGGGCCCTGTGTTTATCGACGCCCACACCCATGCCTTTCTGCGTAAAGACCTCGGCGTGCTGAACCGCCGGCTCACCATGCTCGACGACGTACTTAAGGACGACGACCCCCACAAGTGGCGCTTGCACGGCGACGGCACCTTGGAAGACCTGGTGGCCCGGCAGCGGTCCCTGGGGGCGGATCGTTTCGTGCTTTTGCCCATGACCGGCAAGCCGGCCCGGGTGGGTGAGCTCAACCGCTGGTCAGCCGAGGCTGCCCAGACCTACCCCGAGGTTATCCCCTTTGCCATCGTGCACCCGGCTGGCGACGTGGCCGCCGATTTGCAGGCGGCGGTGGCCCTGGGGCTCAAGGGGGTCAAGCTACACCCTTTTATCCAGCGCTTTGAGCTGGACCACCCGGGGGTGCAAAGGCTCTTTGAGCTGCTGCCGGAGACCGGCCTGCCGGTGGTCCTGGATACCGTGTACATTCGGGGGCTGTTAAAGGCCAAGCCACACCTGGAGTGGGTGGTGCGCATGCTCAACCAGCAGGGTTGCGAGCCCACCGAGATCGCCGCCCTGGCCGCGGCCCACCCCCGGGTGCCGATCATCGCGGCCCACGGTGGCAGCCTCTACGGCTGGCACAAGCTGGACCCGCTGATGGAGCTGGACAACGTCTATTTCGACATCTCCTACATCTCCTACCTAATCGAGCCGGCGCGGCTGGTGGAGATCATCCGTACCAAGGGAGTGGAGCGCATCATCTACGGCTCTGACTCGCCCTGGCGCGACCCGGCAAAGTTCCGGGCCTGGTTCGATGAGCTGGAGCTGGGGCCGGAGGAACGCCGGGCCATCACCGCCGGCAACATCCTGTCGTTGATCGATTAGCAATAGGCTTCGACCGGGCCGCCCCGGCCTTTAGCGGCTCTTGCCGGTTCTGCGCAGCATGGCGTCGAGGGCCTCGGCGTGCTCGGGGGTGGCCATGGCCTGTCGGAACAGGTCCACCTCAAAGGATATCACCTGCTCCAGGGTGCTGCTGGCCCCCTGCCATATGGCCTGCTTGGCCAAGCGCACCGCCGGCCGGGGCATGTCCGCGATGGTCTGGGCCAGCTCCAGGGCCCGCGGCAGCAGGTCGTCGGGCTCGGCGATTTGGTTGACCAGTCCCAGGCGCAGGGCCTCGTCCGCCTCCACCGGCCGGGCGGTGAGCACCAGTTCCATGGCCCGGGCCAAGCCCACCAGGCGCGGCAGGTGAAATGACGAGCCGAACTCCGGGGTAACCCCGACCTTGAGGAACCCGGCGATGAGCTTGGCCGTGGTGCTCATCAGGCGCAGGTCGCACATCAGGGTAACGGTGAAGCCCCAGCCCACCGCCGGGCCGTTGATGGCCGCGATGATGGGCTTGGCAAAGCTGGCAAAGACGCGGGGGAAGGCCGCGCTGGTGAAGTGGTCGATCTGCGCCTGGTCGCCGGAGCGGGCGAGCTGGCGGAAGAGGTCCAGGTCGGCCCCGGCGCTGAACCCCCGGCCCGCGCCGGTGAGGATCACCACGGCCACCGCGTCGTCGTCGGCCGCCTGTTGCAGGCCGGCGGAGAGCTGCTCCATCATGGCCGGGTTCACGGCGTTTAGCTTGTCGGGCCGGTTGAGGGTGAGGATGCGCACCGCGCCCTGGTCTTGGGTCAAAACCTCTTTAGTTGACATCTGCGCCTCCTGCCCCGGCCCTGGGGCCAGCCTCCGCGGGGACCTGGCGGGGGTAGACTCCTGATCCCCAATAATTACGCGGACCTCTTATCCATGCTACACCTCGGCCCGAAGGTTGATCCTAACCCGGGCAAGTACCTGCTGTCAAAGCGCTGGCCGGCAGGGCAAAAGATGGGCGCGCTGGCCGCGGCGGGGCGCTTTTTGCTTGACATATATGCCTGATTCTTGCAACATCTGCGTAGCTATAAAGTAGTTACATTAAAGTTACAACGTAAGCCGCCCGGTTTTGCCGTTGCCATTTTTAGGCGGGTGGTTGGGCGGAGCTTATAGCAGAAAGGAAATCGCATGCGCCTAAGCGGCAAAAAGGCGATCGTAACCGGGTCTTCCCGGGGAGTGGGTGCGGCCGTGGCCCTGGCCTACGGCCGCGAGGGCGCCGACGTGGTGGTGAACTACACCTCCAGCGAAGGCCCGGCCAGGGACGTGGTGAAACAGATCCAGGACATGGGCCGCCAGGCGGTGGCGGTCAAGGCCGACGTGGCCGGCGAGGCCGGTTGCCAGGCCCTGGTGGACGCCGCGGTGAACGAGCTGGGTGGCCTGGACATCGTGGTCAACAACGCCGGTTTCACCCGTCCGGCCATGCTGCACAAGATGGACGTGGACAAGTGGGACCAGGTGCTCGATATCCACCTGAAGGCGGTGTGGCTCATGAGCAAGGCGGCCCACCCCCACTTCAAGGAGCAGGGCTCCGGCAGCATCATCAACGTCACCAGCGTGGCCGGGGTGGTGGGCACCATTGGCCAGGTGAACTACTCGGCGGCCAAGGGCGGGGTCATCAGCCTCACCAAGTCCATCGCCCGCGAGATGGCGCGCTTCAACGTGGTCTGCAACGTCATCAGCCTGGGCATCGTGGCCACCGACATGACCGAGAAGATCCGCACCGATGAGAAGCTGCGCGACATCTACATGAACCGCATCCTGCTCAAGCGCTTTGCCGAGCCCGACGACATCACCCCGGCCTTCGTGTTCCTGGCCTCGGACGAGGGCAGCTACATCACCGGCCAGTTGCTCTGCGTCGATGGCGGTTACGGCATGATCTAAACGGTGGAGCCCCGGCCGCCGAGGGCGGGATTCTTGGTAGCGGTTTTAATCATATCTCTTTTGGTTTCAGGAGGAAACAATGGCTGGCGTTCCCGATAAGATCAACACCTGGCAGATGGTCGAACCGGGCCAGGGCGGCAAGCCCGGCAAACTGGCTCAGACCACCATCGATGTACCCGAGTTGGGCGACGGCGACGCCCTGGTGGAGATCGCCGGCTGCGGCGTGTGCCACACCGACCTGGGCTACTTCTACGACGGCGTGCCCACCGTGTCCAAGCCGCCGCTCACCCTGGGCCACGAGATCAGCGGCACCGTGGTGGCCGGTCCCGACAACCTGGTGGGCAAGACGGTCATCGTGCCGGCGGTTATGCCGTGCAACAACTGCCCCATCTGCGATCAGGGCCGCGGCAACCGCTGCCTGGCCCAGAAAATGCCCGGCAACTCCCTGGGCATCTACGGCGGCTTCTCCAGCCACATCCCGGTGCCGGCCGAGGACCTGTGCGTCATCGACGACCTCAAGTTCCCGCTGAGCCACTACGCGGTGGTGGCCGACGCCGCCACCACCCCCTACCAGGCGGCCATGCGGGCCGACCTGCAAGAGGGCGACTTGGTGATCATCACCGGCATCACCGGCGGCGTGGGGGTGTACATGGCCCAGGTGGCCAAGGCCCTGGGAGCCAAAGTGGTGGTGGGCATCGCCCGCAGCCAGCCCAAGCTGGAGCGCGCCCTCAAGTACGGCGCCGACTACGTCATCAACTCCAAGGACAAGGACTTCAAGGCCCTCAAGGGCGAGTTCTTCGACATCTGCAAGCAGGCCGGGGTTCCCAAGAACGTGGGCTGGAAAATCTTCGAGTGCACCGGCGTGGCCGGCGGCCAGGAGATCGCCCTGGGGCTGCTGTCCTTCCTGGGCAAGCTCATAGTGGTCGGCTTCGGCATGCAGAAGAACACCTACATGCTCAGCAAGCTCATGGCCTTTGACGCCGAGATCATCGGCACCTGGGGCTGCCTGCCCAAGTACTACAACAACGTGTTGGAGATGGTGCAAGACGGGCGTATCGAGATCGAGCCCTTCCTGGAGACCAAGCCCATGAGCCAGATCGCCGACGTGTTTGAAAAGCAGCACGCCGGGCTCTTTGACCGCCGCCAGGTGCTGGAGCCCGACTTTTAGAGAAAACAAACGATCCCGGCCGCCGACGGTGGCCGGTCGGCCAGTTATTAATGCGACCGTAAATCAACTTAAGGAGGAAGAGATGTCCCTGGACTGGATGCCCAGAGAACATGAATTGAAGAACCACCTGCTCTTCGAAGAAGACATGGTGCAGGGCCGCTACTGGGGCACCGATGACGACGCTCCCTGCGTGGTCTATACCAAGAAGCCCCTGATGAACCCCAAGACCGGCGAGACCTACGACGACCTGTTCACCGCCGAGATTCGGCTGAACAACCCGCGCCAGTACAACTCCTACACCACCACCATGGTCAAGGGCGTCATCGCCGGCTTCTGCGCCGCCAGCGCCGACCGCAGCGTGGTGGCCGCCATCTTCACCGGCACCGGCTTCGACGCCTTCTGCACCGGCGGCAACACCAAGGAGTACAGCGAGTACTACTCCCGCCGCCCCAACGAGTATGGCGAGTACATGGACCTGTTCAACGGCATGGTCGACGCCATCCTCAATTGCAAGAAACCCACCATCTGCCGGGTTAACGGCATGCGGGTGGCCGGCGGCCAGGAGATCGGCATGGCCACCGACCTCACCGTAACCAGCGACTTGGCCATCTTCGGCCAGGCCGGCGCCCGTCACGGCTCGGCCCCCGACGGCGGCTCCACCGACTTCCTGCCCTGGATGCTCAACATGGAAGACGCCATGTGGAACTGCGTGTCCTGCGAGATGTGGAGCGCCTACAAGATGCGGGCCAAGAACCTGGTCTCCAAGGTGGTGCCGGTGCTCAAAGACGGCGACAAGTTCATCCGCAACCCCATGCTCATCCTGGACAAGTACGTGGACGGCGGCGAGATCGTCTACGGCGAGTACATCAAGGACCGGGCCGCCCTCAAGGAAGCCCGCGCCAAGATCAAGGAGCTGCCCAAGGACGCCGAGCTGCTCGACGCCGAGGTGAACAAGATCGTGTGGACCTTCGCCAACCTGTTCCCGGGCTGCGCCATGAAGTCCATCGACGGCATCCGCGCCAAGAAGAAGTACTTCTGGGACCAGATGAAGCTCCCCAACCGTCATTGGTTGATGGCCAACATGAACTACGAGGCCTTCCTGGGCTTCGGTGCCTTCAACACCAAGAAGATCACCGGCACCGACGTCATCGACTTCATAAAGTTCCGCCAACTCATCGCCCAGGGCGCCGAGGCCACCGACCCGACCTTCGAGCAAGTGTTGGGCAAGCCCAAGTCCTAGACCCGGCGGTGCGCGTAGCTGCCTAGCCAGTGCGGGCCAGGGCCCTCCAGCCCGGCCCGCACATTTTTTTAAGCCTACAAGGAGGCTAACCGTGGCTTATGAAAGTATTAAACTCGAGCTGGCCGACGGCCTGGCCACCATCACCCTGGACCGCGATCCGCTCAACGTCCTGAACATCGCCATGATGAAGGAGATCAACCACGCCTTGGACAGCCTCGAGGGGCAGACGGTGAAGGTGCTGCTGATCAAGGCAGCCGGTAAGGCCTTTAGCGCCGGGGTGGACGTGGGCGAGCACCTGGGTGACCTGGTGCACGAGATGATCGAGGTCTTCCACGGCATATTCCGCCGCATGGCCGCCCTGGGGGTGCCGGTGGTCTGCCAGGTGCAGGGCGCGGCCCTGGGCGGCGGCTGCGAGCTGCCGGCCTTTGCCGATATCGTGGTGGCCAGCCAAAAGGCCAAGTTCGGCCAGCCCGAGATCCAGGTGGGGGTCTTCCCGCCCATCGCCGCCCTGGTCATGCCCCGCCACTTGGGCTACAAGAAGGCCATGGAGCTGATCCTCACCGGCGATATCATCGGCGCCGAGGAGGCCAAGCAGATCGGCCTGGTGAACCACGTGGTGCCCCCCGAGGAGTTGGAGGAGTTCACCAACCAACTGGTGGGCAAGCTGCTGGGGCTCTCGGGCCTGATCCTTAAGCTCACCAAGAAGGCCGCCCTGGTGGGCCTGGGCGACGACCAGGCCGCCGGCCTGGAGGCCATCGAAAAGGTCTACCTGGACGAGTGCATGACCACCCTGGACGCCTCCGAAGGCCTCAACGCCTTCCTGGAAAAACGCCAGCCCAACTGGCAGGAAAAATAGCCAACCCCTGTTTATCCCCGGCGCCCCGGAGCAACCCGCTCCGGGGCGCCGTTTTTTCGGCCGCGGCTCATCTTCTTCGCCGCAGCCAAGCCAGGAACCCGCGCGGCTTGGGCGCCGGCGGCCCAAGCCCCCCCAACCGGTCAAAGGCCTGGGTCACCAACCGGCTGGTCGGCATAAAGCCATTTTGGCAATCCTGGTCACTCTCGGCCATGGAGGTCGCATCTCTTGGCGGTACAGGATTTGTGGGCAAGGTCAAGCCATGTCCCATCCCGGCATCCTGGACATACACCTATTCGACCAGGTAAAATAGATATTTTAAGCCGGTCCACACCAGGCCTTCACCTACACCTGCCCGAAGGAGACTATCTTGAATACCTTGCTCATCAGCGTCGCCGCGCTCCTGTGGTTCATGCTCGGCTATATCTTTTACGGCCGGTTTATCGAAAAGACCTTGGTCCAACCCGACGACTCGGCCACCACCCCGGCCCACACCATGACCGACGGCGTGGACTACGCCCCCAGCAAACGGACCTTCCTTTGGGGCAACCATTTCGCCTCCATCGCCGGGGCCGGTCCCATCATCGGACCCATCCTGGCGGTCTCCATCTTTGGTTGGGGTCCCACCTTGTTGTGGGTGCTGCTGGGCGCCCTGTTCATGGGCGCGGTACACGACTACCTTTCGCTAATGATCTCGGTGCGCCACCAGGGAGTGGGCATCGCCCAGTTGGCCGAGAGCATCTTGGGCCGCACGGTGCGCCTGGTCTTTGCGGTACTGCTGTTCATCGTGCTGGTGCTGCTGATCGCGGTGTTCATGGTGAGCGTAGCCCAGGCCCTGATACACGTGCCGGCCCTGGTCATCCCCACCCTGGGGCTGGTGGCCATCGCGGTGGTCCTGGGCCTGGCCGTGGAGCGCTGGGGCATACACGCCGGCGTGGCCTCGGTGGCCGCGGTGCTGCTGGCCTATTTTCTCATCTGGGTGGGCTACAAGGTCCCCATCGCCCTGCCGGCTTCCTGGGGGCACCAGGCGGCCGTTGCCACCTGGTGCGTGGTGCTGGCCGTCTATTGCCTGTGGGCCTCGGTGAGCCCCATATGGCTGCTGCTGCGGCCGCGCGACTTCATCTCCTCGGTCAAGCTGGTGGTGGGCATCGTGCTGGGCTTCGCGGCCATCGCGGTGATCCACCCCGGGATTGACGCGCCGTTCTTGGCCGACGGTTTCATGGCCCACGGCAAGCCGCTGTGGCCCATGCTGTTTATCATGGTGGCCTGCGGGGCCATCAGCGGGTTCCACTCCCTGGTCTCCACCGGCACCACCTCCCGCCAGCTCAATCGCCAAAAGGACGGCCGGCCCATCGCCTTTGGCGGTATGCTGATGGAGGGGGTGCTGGCCATGATGGTGATCATGCTGGTGGCCGGAGGGCTCAAGTGGGGGATGGCCCCGGCCGGGGTGAGCGGCCAGGCGGCCAACCTGTACTTTGGCACCGCGCTGTCCAAGAGCTGGATCGTGGCCTTTGGCAGCGCCTTTGGCAACCTGGTGGGCTCGCTGGGCATCCCCATCCTCACCATCCCCCTGGCCGCCCTGGTGGGCTCGGTGATGGTGAAGTCTTTCATCCTCACCACCCTGGACGCCGGCACCCGCCTGGCCCGCTTCCTGGTGACCGAGAGCCTGGGTGAGCAGGTACCGGTCTTTAATAACCGCTGGCTGGCCAGCCTGGTGGTGCTGGTGCCCGCCCTGCTCATCGCGGTGACCGACTCCTACCACGATGTGTGGCGGCTCTTTGGCGCGGCCAACCAGCTCATCGCCGCCCTGGCCCTCATCACCATCACCGCCTACCTGGCCCAGGCCAAGCTGCCCAAGGCCTATACCCTGTGGCCGGCGGTATTCATGCTGGCCACCACCATCGCCGCCTTGTTGTGGGAGAGCCTGGGCGGGGCCGCGGGATATCTCACCGCCGACCAGCCCGACTGGAGCCTGGGTATAACCTCCATGGTCCTGGTCCTGCTGGCCGTGGTGATCGCGGTGCGTGGCCTCACCGGCCTGGCCCGGGGCAGCGGCCGGCAGCCGGGCCCCATGGACCAAGCCTCCCGCCCCGTGGACGCCAAGCTCGGCGGCCACCACCTGAAATTTTAATTTTTGGCCGCATCGCCAATCTCCCGGCTGGCACATCCGGCCGGGAGACCTTATCTTTTAGGTAGTGTTTAACTCGCGCCCGGTTCCCGCGGCGGCGCCGGGGCCCTACAAGGAGTCGTCATGCCTGAAAAAACCGTGAACCTACCTGACATCAGTTGCGGACACTGCCTGGCCACGGTCAAACGCGAGGCCGGCGAGGTGGCCGGGGTCATCTCGGTCACCGGCGACGTGGACAGCAAGAACGTCACCTTCACCTGGGACCAACCGGCCTCGTGGGAACAGATCGAGGCCGCGCTCAAGGAGGCGGGTTACCCGCCGGCCCTGGGAAGCTGAGCCGTCCCAGGCCCGCCGGCCCCTGGCCGCAAGCAGCGCCGGGGCGCCGGTCGCTACCGGGCAGCACGTCTCCACCCACGTTTTTTTAGCGCGGAGCCCAAGCATGGCCCTTAAACACGTCGAGCTGCCGGTGGTCGGCATGACCTGCGCCCAGTGCGCCAACACCGTGGCCCGCACCCTGGAGAAAAAGGTTCCCGGCGTGCAGTCGGCCTCGGTGAACTTCGCGGCCGAGACCGCGGTGGTGGACTACGATCCCGAGCAGACCGACCTGGGGGCCCTGGCCGCGGCCATTGACCAGGCCGGCTACCAACTGGTCCTGCCCGAGGCCAGCCGCAAAGTGGAGCTGCCGGTGGTGGGCATGACCTGCGCCCGCTGCGCGGCCACGGTGGAGCGCACCCTCAACAAGAAGGTCGACGGGGTGCTCGAGGCTTCGGTGAACTTCGGCACCGAGAGCGCGGTGGTGGAGTACGACCCCTCCCGCACCGACCTGGCGGCCATGGCCGAGGCGGTGAAGAACGCCGGCTACCAGCTCATCCTGCCCCGCGGCGACGAAACGGCCGACAATGCCGAGTTGGCCGCTCGGGCCGCCGAGTACCGCGCCCAGGTGCACGCCTTTGTGGTGGGCCTGGTCTTTACCGTGCCACTGTTTGCGCTCTCCATGGGGCGGGACTTCGCCCTGTGGGGCGCCTGGGCCCGGGAACCATGGGTCAACTGGCTCTTCCTGGCCCTGGCCACCCCGGTACAGTTCTACACCGGGGCCGGCTATTACGTGGGCGGATACAAGGCGCTCAAAAACCTCAGCGCCAACATGGACGTGCTGGTGGCCCTGGGTTCCTCGGTGGCCTATTTCTATTCCCTGGCCGTGCTGGTCCTGCCCGGGCTGCCGGGGCATGTCTATTTCGAGACCTCGGCCATGATCATCACCCTCATCAAGCTGGGCAAGCTGCTGGAGGCCCGGGCCAAGGGCAAGGCCTCGGCGGCCATCGCCGGGTTGATGGACCTGGCCCCCAAGATGGCCCACATCGAGGAGGACGGCCAGGAGCGCCAGGTGCCGGCCGACTCGGTACGGCCCGGCCAGGTGGTGGTGGTGCGCCCCGGCGAGCGCATCCCGGTCGACGGCGTGGTGGTGGCCGGCCGTTCGGCGGTGGACGAGTCCATGATGACCGGCGAGCCCATACCGGTGGACAAGGCCGCAGGCGATACCGTGTTCGGGGCCACGGTCAACCTCCAGGGCCGGCTCAAACTGCGGGCCACCGGGGTGGGGGCCGACACCACCCTGGCTCAGATCATACGCCTGGTGCGCCAGGCCCAGGGCTCCAAGGCCCCCATCCAGCGCCTGGCCGACCAGGTGGCCGCCGTGTTCGTCCCGGTGATCATCCTCATCGCCCTGGCCACCCTGGCGACCTGGTGGGCGGTGGGCGGCCAGTTCGTGCCGGGCATGATCCGCATGGTGGCGGTGCTGGTGGTGGCCTGCCCCTGCGCCCTGGGTTTGGCCACGCCCACGGCCATCATGGTGGGCACCGGCCAGGGGGCCCGCATGGGCATACTGTTCAAGAACAGCGAAGCGCTGGAGACCGCCCACCGCCTGGATACCATCATCTTTGACAAGACCGGCACCATCACCCAGGGCCGGCCGGCCCTCACCGACTGGATCGCCCTGGCCGGCGATGGCGACCAGGCCCTGGCCCTGGCCGCCTCGGCCGAGAGCGGCAGCGAGCACCCGGTGGCCCGGGCCATCACCAGCGGGGCCCGGCAGCGGGGCCTGGAGCTTAACGAGCCCGCGGAGTTCACGGCCCTGGCCGGCCGGGGAGTGGAGGCCCGAATCAATGGCCACCTGGTACGGGTTGGCAAGCCGGAGTGGTTCAGCCAACTGGGTTTAGAGCTGGGACCCGCGGCTCAGCGAGCCGAGGCCCTGGCCGCCCAGGGTAAGACGGTGATGCTGGTGGCGGTGGACGAGAGCCTCGTCGGGGTGCTGGCCGTGGCCGACCAGGAGAAGCCCGACGCAGCCCAGGTGGTGGCCGAGCTCAAAGCGCAAGGGCTCTTCACTATGATGCTCACCGGCGACAACCCCGCCGCCGCCCGCGCCGTAGCCGAGCGGGTGGGCATCCAGGAGGTGGTGGCCGGGGTGCTGCCGGATCGCAAGGAGGCCGAGGTGCGCCGGATACAGGAGCAGGGCCGCCGGGTGGCCATGGTGGGCGACGGCATCAACGACGCGCCGGCCCTGGCCCGCGCCGACGTGGGTATCGCCATCGGCTCGGGGACCGACGTGGCCATGGAGGCCAGCGACATCACCCTGGTCGGCGGCGAACTCTCCGGCGTGGCCCGGGCCATCGCCCTGTCCAAGGCCACCATGCGCACCATCAAGCAGAACCTTTTTTGGGCCTTTTTCTACAACATCATCCTGGTGCCGGTGGCCGCCGGCGCCCTGCACCCGGTGAGCGGCCTGCCCCTGGCCATCCGCGACCTGCACCCGGCCATGGCCGCCGGCGCCATGGCCCTGTCGTCCATCACCGTGGTGTTAAACAGCCTGCGCCTGGGCCGCGTCCGGCGCCAAAGCGCGGCGCGTCCTGCTAGAGTAGTAGATAAATAAAGGGCCGCCGGGTTTTGCCGGCGCGCCTCGTTGAACCTGGCGAGAGGCGACATCTCCAGCATCCGCCCGCGGCGAGGCCGCGGCCCCGCCGCCAGCTAACGTGCACCGCAAGCGTCCCCCCCCGTGTGACTCATCCGGGTATCACGGACCCGCGCAACCGGGACCTGTCTTCATCCGGCAGCGGTGCTCTACAGCAATCCCCTGCGGGACGCGGCCAACCCGTAGCCCGGCCGCCGGTGGCTCACACCAAGCGGTTGGGCGGCTCCTCGCCGGCCAGGAAGGCGGTCACGTTCTGGGCGACCATCACCGCCATGGCCGCCCGGCACTCCCGGGTGGCCGAGCCCAGGTGGGGGCAGAGCACCACGTTGTCCAAGGCCAACAGGCGGGGGTTGATCGCTGGCTCATCCTGGTACACGTCCAGGCCGGCGGCGGCGATGAAGCCCCGCTCCAGGGCGTCGGCCAGGTCATCCTCCACGATGATGGGACCGCGGCCGGTATTGACCACCACCGCGCCCGGCCGCATGCGGCCAAAGGCGGCCAGGTCAAAGGCCCCGCGGGTGTGCCGGGTCAACGGCGCGTTGATGGAGATGACGTCCGAGGTGCTAAGCAGCTCGTCAAAGCTCACCCAGCGGGCGTCCAGCTCGGCGTCGGCCTCGGAGTTGGCGTGGCGGTTGTGGTAGATGATGTGCATGCCAAAGGCACGCGCCCGGCGGGCCACCGCCCGGCCGATGCGCCCCAGGCCGTAGATGCCCAGGGTCTTGCCGTCCAGGCCCATGCCCAGCATGAACAAGGGGTGGATGCCCGTGAACCCGCCGCTACGGGCCAGGCGGTCGCCCTCGCTCACCCGGCGGGCCGCGTCCAGGATGAGGGCCAGGGTCAGCTCGGCGGTGGTCTCGGTGAGCACGCCCGGGGTGTTGGTCACCACCACCGAACGGCGGCGGGCGGCCTCCAGGTCGATGTTGTCGTAGCCCACCGCGTAGTTGGCCACCATGCGCACCGTGGGCACGGCGTCCAACAGCTCGCCGTCGATCCGGTTGGACAGCATGGTGAGCAAGACCGTGCACCCCTGCCCCATCTCCACGATCTCCTGGCCGGAGAGGTCCCGGTCCAACTCCGAGACCGTAACCTCGGCCGCCGAGCGCAGCAGCTCTATCCCCTCTTCCGGTATGCGCCGGGTAACCAGTACTTTCTTCATTCCACAAGCCTCTTGGCCGGTTTGGTAACCCGGGCCTCGTTACTGTAGCCGCGGCGCTCCCAGTAGCCCTTGTATTCCTGGGCGCTCAGCTCCACGGCCACTATCCATTTGACCCACTTGTAACCGAGCTTGCCTGGGGCCACCAACCAAAAGGGGAAGCCGCGCTTGGCGTCCAGGGTGAGGCCGTTCACCTTGAACGCCAACAAGGCGTCGCTGGCCAGCAGGTACTTCAGGGGCATGGCCGAGGAGTAGCCGTCGGCCGCCCGGAATATCACCCAACCGGCCCCCGGCTTGGGTTGGGCCAGGCGCAGCAGGTCGGCCACCCGGATGCCGGTGAACAACAGCAGCTCGCTCCAGCCCTCCACGCAGTTCATCTGCACCACCCGCTCCACCGGTCGCAGGGCCAGGGCCTGCTTATAGCTAAGGGCCAGCGGCTTGGCCACCAGTCCGCCCACCTTGAGCCGGAACTTCCCGGGGTCGACCACCTGGGCCCCCCGGATGGAGTTGTCATATTGACGATGAAAAGGCGAGAGCGCCTTGCCCTGGTAGGTTCGTATCTCCTGCTGGGCCCCGACCGCTCCGGCCAGGGCCGCGGTTATCACCATCGCACCGAGCAGGATACTGAAACACCTCCACCGCATAATTTTTTCTCCCTGGGATTGGTAATATGTTTCGTGTGGAAGCGACCGGCCCGGCCATGGCCCAGGTGACTTACCTCGGCGGCTAGGTTTCAGCCTCGCGGTCCCACTGCTCCTCTTGCTCGGCGCGCTTCTTTTCCGAGGCGGCCACCAGCCAGATGGATATCTCAAACAGGCCCACCAGGGGGACGGCCATCAGCACCTGGGTCACCACGTCCGGCGGGGTGAAGATGGCGGCCACCACGAACATGATCAAGATGGCGTACTTGCGCTTCCGGCGCAGGCCCCGGCTGGTAACCACGCCCAGCCGGCCGAGAAACACCAGCACCAGCGGGGTTTCAAATATCACCCCAAAGGCCAACAGCAGGGTGGAGACGAACGAGAGGTAGTTGCGCATGGTGAACTGGGCCTTGATCTGCAAGGTGCCCGGTTTGCGCTTCTCCCGCATCAGTAGTTGGATAACCCGGTCCAGCACCCGCTGTTCAATGCGACGGGCCACCTGGCCGCGCTGGTCAGCGGATATGTCTCGCAAGGCGGCCTCGCCTCCCTGGGCCTTGAGCTGGGCCGCCACTTCCTTGCGCACCACCTCCACGATGCCGGAGCGCTGGTCGGCCTGTTGCAGGGCGGGTTGGTGCCGAGTCTCGAAACTGCGCAGGAACTGGAAGGCGTAAGGGAACACCAGCGTGAAGCAGAAGATGGCCCCGCCGATGAACAGGGCCGAGGAGCTGAGCACAAAAGGCCAGGCCAGGCGGCGTTCCTTTTGGTAGAGCCCCGGGGCGATGAAGCGCCAGAGCTGGAAAAACAGCCAGGGCGAGGTGAGCACCAGCGAGGCCAGGAAGGCCACCTTGATGTAGGTGAAAAAGGCCTCGGTGGGATCAAGGTAAACCAGCTCCAGCCCCTCGTTGGCCGAGGCCTGCAAGGGGTGGGTGAGGAAGAGGTAGATTTGTTCCTTGAAGATATAGCAGATCACGAAGCCGATGATGAGGCCGTAGAACGACCGGACCAGGCGGGTGCGCAGCTCCTCCAGGTGAGCCATGAAGGGCATCTTGGTGCCGGTCGCCTCGTCATCCTCGGCGAACTCATCGTCCTCGGCGAATTCGTCGTCGTCAGCGATGTGGTCCTGGCCGGGCTTGTCAGTGGTGTCGTCAGGCATCTTGGTCGGCGTTACTGGGGGGGTTCAGGGGTTCAGCGGTCGCCTCGGTCGCCGGGGCCGGCGGTTGTTCTGCGGGGGTGTCTTCCGGGGCCACCTCGGCGCTGAGGTGTTCCTCGGTCTCTTCCACGGTCTGGGCCGCCAGGGTTTCGTCTGCGATATCTTGGAAGAGCTCCTGGCGTCCGGAGTAGTCGGTATCGGGCTTCTTGGGCTCTATGGCCGGTTCCACGTCCAGCAGGCCGCGCGGGTTAAGCGAGTCCACGGTGTCCTTGAAGGAGTTTTTCACCTCCATGACATCTTTAAAGGTATCGTTGTCGGCAAACTCGCCCTTGATCTCTTCGGTGGCATCGCGGAATTGGCGCATGCCCTTGCCCAGGCTCTTGGCCAGATCAGGCAGTTTTTTCGGACCAACCACCACCAGGGCCACCACCAAAATAAGCAGCAGCTCCGGCATTCCCATGCCAAACATGCAGGCCTCCCGGATAGATAGGGAAGTCTACATTTGGGGGTTGGGGCTGTCAAGGGCGGCCAAAAAGGCCTGCACCGCCTCGGCGGTGGCCCGGTCCAGGCCGGCGGCGGCCACCATCTCCGCGGCGGTGGCCGCCTTCACCGCCTTTAGCGAACCAAAGGCCTTCAGCAGGGCTTGGCGTTTCTTGGGCCCCACCCCCGGCACCTCCTCCAGCACCGACTTGGTCAGGGCCTTGCGCCGTAGCAGGCGGTGATAGGCGATGGCAAAGCGGTGGGCCTCGTCGCGCAGGCGCATCAAAAGCAGCAGGCCGGGGTCGCCGGCGGTGAAGCCCACCGGGTTCTTGCGGCCGGGGACAAAGACCCGGTCCGGGCCCCGGCCGCGCCCCTTGGCCAGGGCGGCCAGGGCGGGCTGTGGATCCGGGGCCAGCTCGTCGAGCACCGCCTTGGCGATGTTGAGCTGGCCCTTGCCGCCGTCGACCACCAGCAGGTCCGGCCCCTGGTGCCGGGCCAAGCGCCGGCTGAGCACCTCGCGTATGGCCGCGTAGTCATCGGACGCGCCCGCGGCGCCCACCACCTGGTAGCGGCGATAGGCGCTCTTGTCCGGCTCGCCCTCGCTAAAGCTAACCAGGGAGGCCACGGTGAGGCGGCCGCCGAGGTGGGAGATGTCCACGCACTCCATGCGCGCCGGCGGGCCGGGCAGTTTCAGCTTGCGCCCCACCCGTTCCAGGGCCGCGGCCCGCCTCTCCCGGTCGGTGGCGCGCGGCGCGGCGGCGTTCATCTGGGCCAGGCGCATTAGCCCCATCTTGTCGCCGCGCTGGGGGCGGCGCAACTCCACCTTGGCCCCGCTGCGCTCGGCCAGCACCTCCACCACCAGGGCGGGGTCCGGCGGCAGGTGCGACACCAGGATGAGCGAGGGTGCGCCCGGCCCCTCGGGATCGTAGAGCTGTAAGAGCCCCTGGGCCATCATCTCGGCCGGACCCCAGGCCGCCTCCTTGAGATCGTGCACCCGGCTGGCCACCACCCGACCGTGGCGCACGGCCAAGAGCGCCAGCCGGCTGCCTTGTTCGTCCTGGGCAATGGCCACCACGTCCAGGTCTTGGCCGCCGGCCCGGGACACGTGCTGCTGCTCCAGGGTGCGCTCCAGGGCCTGCCAGCGGTCGCGGTAGGCCGCCGCCTCCTCGAAGCGCTGCTCGGCCGCGGCCTGCTTCATGCGGCGCCGCAGCCGGCGGGCCAGCTCCTTACCCTGGCCCTGGAAGAAACTCAGCAGCCCGGCCACCGCCTCGGCGTACTGGTCATCGGTGCAGGCCCCCACGCAGGGGGCCAGGCAGCGGCCGGTCTCGTAGTCCAGGCAGGGGCGCTGGCGGCTCTTGATGGCGTGGTCGGTGCAGCGGCGCAGGGGAAAGGTCTTCTGCAGCATCTTCATGGTGGCCCGGGCCATGCCGGCGCTGTCAAAGGGGCCGAAGTAGCGCGCCCCGTCGCGGCCCTGGGGCCGGCGCACCAGGCTGAGGCGGGGGTAGGCGTGGGTGGTGTCCAGGCGCAGGTAGGGGTAGGACTTGTCGTCGCGCAGGTCCACGTTGTAGCGGGGGCGGTGGCGCTTAATGAGGGTGTTTTCCAGCAGCAGCGCCTCTTTCTCGCTGGAGGTGACGATGAAGTCCACCGCCGCCACCTGGGACACCATGCGTCCCACCTTCACGCCGTAGGGACCGAGCTTTTCCGGCTCCCGGGTGTAGGAGGAGACCCGGGCCTTGAGGCGTTTGGCCTTGCCCACGTAGATGACCTTGCCGCGGGTGTCGCGCATGAGGTAGCAGCCCGGCGATCGGGGCAGTTCGGCCGCCGCCCGCCGGATCACCTCCACGCCGCGCGCGGGGCTTTGTGACGTCTTGTCAGTCATCCGGATCGCTTCTTACAACCAAGCCAGTGAAACACCGCTCCCGGCAACAATATCACCCGGCCGGTCGGATTGGGCGCAGCCGAATCCAACCGTACTCACCCACTCATCCCCGCCACGCCAGCTCCGCTTGTTCCAGTTCCTTGATGCGGTCGCGGATTTCGGCGGCGTCTTCGAAGCGCAGGTCTTCGGCCGCGGCGAACATCTCTTTGCGCAGTTGGTTGATCTTGGCCGGGATGTCTTCCAGCGCGATGTCCGGGCCATCGTCTTCCAGGGGTACGGTGGAGTAGTCGGCCTCGATCACCTCGGGCAGCATGCGGCCCACGGCCTTTTGCACGCTCTGGGGGGTGATGTGGTGCCGGGCGTTGAACTCCTGCTGCTTGGCCCGGCGGCGCCGGGACTCGTCCAGGGCGGCCTGCATGGAGTCGGTGACCCGGTCGGCGTAGAGGATCACCCGGCCGTTGACATTGCGGGCGGCGCGGCCGGTGGTCTGGATGAGGCTGCGGGTGGAGCGCAGGAAGCCCTCGCGGTCGGCGTCCAGGATGGCCACCAGCCCCACCTCGGGCAGGTCCAGCCCCTCGCGCAGCAGGTTGATGCCCACCAGCACGTCGAAGACGCCCTGGCGCAGATCGCGCAGGGTCTCCACCCGCTCGATGGTTTTGATGTCGCTGTGCAGGTATCGCACCTGGATGCCGTTTTCGGCCAGGTAATCGGTTAGCTCCTCGGCCATGCGCTTGGTGAGGGTGGTGACCAGGGCGCGTTGTCCCTGGTCCACCACCAGGCGCAGCTCGGCCATGAGGTCGTCCACCTGGCCGGTGGCCGGCCGCACCTCCATCACCGGGTCCACCAGGCCGGTGGGTCGGATGATCTGCTCCACCACCACCCCGCCGGTGAGCTCCAGCTCGTAGTCGGCCGGGGTGGCCGAGACATACACCGCCTGGTGGATGTGCTGGTTGAACTCGTCGAAGTTCAGGGGCCGGTTGTCCAGGGCGCTGGGCAGGCGGAAGCCATATTCCACCAGGGTGCTTTTGCGCGAGCGGTCGCCGAAGTACATGCCGCGCACCTGGGGCAGCGAGATATGGCTCTCGTCCACGATGAGCAGCCACTGGCGCGGGAAGTAGTCCAGCAGGCAGGGCGGCGGCTCGCCCGGGGCCCGACCGGTGAGGTGGCGCGAGTAGTTCTCTATGCCCTGGCAGTAGCCGAGCTCCTTCATCATCTCCAGGTCAAACAGGGTGCGCTCGCGTATGCGCTGGGCCTCGATGAGCTTGCCGGCCGCCTCGAAGTGGGCCACCCGCTCGGCCAACTCCTCCCGTATGGCCTGGGTGGCCTGGGCGCGCACGCTCTCGGTGGTGACGTAGTGGCTGGCCGGGAAGATGGTCACCCGGCGGGCCTGGTCCACCACCGTGCCGCGCAGGGGATCGATGAAGGTGATGGCCTCCACCTCGTCGCCGAAAAAGCTGATGCGCACGGCGCGGTCTTCCTCGTAGGCCGGGAAGACCTCCACCGTGTCGCCGCGCACCCGG
>JAMOVV010000042.1 GCA_027067385.1 Desulfarculaceae bacterium | reverse complement strand
TTGCGCTCCAGCGGTGATATGGCCTTTGGGCCCGATGGCACCCTATACGCTACGGTACATAAAGGCCGATGGAATTACCTGGCCACCATCGACGTTGATACCGGCCAAGCCACCGTGCTGGGGGACATCGGGTACAGCGCAGTATACGGGCTGGTTTTCCTCGACGGCAAGCTCTACGGCACCACGGCTGATCAGAATCTTATCGAGATCAACCAGACCACCGGCCAGGGGACCCATGTCACCAGGATAGTAGGTATTGAGCTGGGGGCAATCTGGGGTGCCACCGGCGGGCCCTCGGGCGCCACGCCCGAGCCGGGCACCCTGCTGCTGCTGTCCTCGGCCATGGGGATGGTCCTGTGGCGACGCCGCCGGGGGGCCATAGGCTAACACACCGCAATCTTCTCAGCCATCCCCGCTGGCCCGCGGCCAGCGGGGATGGTTTTTGCCTCTCCCTGGCAGCTTTTAGAAGGTGGCTCATCACACCTGGGATTGGTAAGGATTATAGCCCTTAGGGTCCTCGGTGGTGGCCATGCGCCGGGCTAGCCGGCTGCATCACTCCCACGGCGACCACGCCTGGTGATGTATCGGCACTACTCGGCGCTTATACCCGGGAGTACCTCGCCTTGTCCCTACGTTGCTGCGGCCACTAAACCGGCGGATAAGATTACGTGTATTTAGGATTATTTTATAACACAAGTACCAGATTAGGTGTAGGGCGGCTGATGGATTCAGCCCAGTGCGGCCGCATTCCACAGCTCGCACAGTACCAACTGAGGCCATCTCATATTATTGTCCAATCCGGGATATATTTGATGGCTATCTACGGTCTATGCTGGGACTTTCAATTTAATTGCTATAATATCAACTTGTTAGCTATGAAGCTACTGGTATATATTAGTGAGCCAATAGTGAAATAATTGCCGCGGATGAGATTTTCTATTGACAAGCACGCAGGTGGGCCTTAGAGTAATCTCGAAATCATAACGAAATGGTTTCGTGAGCATCTTTGTATAAACATCTTAGCAGGAAGCGAGCGTTTAGTTATGAAAAAAGTACTGATCTTTTGCTTATTGGTCTCCTCTATGGTATGGGCCCTGTCGGCCCAAGCGGCCTATATCAGCACCAACTGGGGGGGGCTGTACCAGTACGACATCAAACAAGGAACCACTACCTACATCGGGAAAACCAGTACCGGCAGAATGCCCCAGGAGCTCACCGATATCGCCATGTCATCGGGCAAGCTCTACGGCGTTGACACTTCGGCCCTATACTCGGTTGACGTCAATAACGGCCAGTTGTCGGTCATCCGCCGTCTCGGTTATCTGCAGCTCAATGCCCTGGTGGGGGACCCCAACGGAAGCGACCTGTACACCGCCTCGGACAGCGGTCAGTTCGGCCGGCTCAGCGATACCGGCCAGTACAGCCTTATCGGCAACCTGGGCTCCTACAAGGGGCAGACGTTGCGCTCCAGCGGGGACCTGGTTTTTGGCCCCGATGGCACCCTATACGCTACGGTGTATAAAAATAAATCAGGAGAGGATTACCTGGCCACCATCGACGTTAAGACCGGCCAAGCCACCGTGCTGGGAGAGGTCCGGGACAAGTCGGTATACGGGTTGGTCTTCCTCGACGGCAAGCTCTACGGCACCACGGCCGATCATGATCTTATCGAGATCGACCAGAATACCGGCCGAGGGACCTATGTCGGTAGAATCATGGGGCTTGAGCTGGGGGCCATCACGGGTGCCACCGGTGACCCCTCCGACACCACCGCCTCTGGCGCCACGCCCGAGCCGGCCACCTTGCTGTTGCTGTCCTCGGCCATGGGGATGGTCCTGTGGCGCCGCCGCCGGGGGGCCGTAGGCTAACACACCGCAATCTTCTCAGCCATCCCCGCTGGCCCGCGGCCAGCGGGGATATTTTTTGCCCTGCTTCCCTTGCGGCCCTTACTTGTAGGATAATTTAAACAACAATTGGAAACCGCCCTCTTAGGGCGGCGATGATTATTGCCGGCCCGGCGCCTCGCCGCTGTCGCCCCCACGCGACTTGAGTCGACGCCGAACCCGAGCCCCCAACCCGCCTGACTCGCCAGCCGTGCCTGCCGCGTCGCACCGCTTTTGGCACCCCGTCTCCCCCGCCGGCGCATCCGCGCCCTACCACCTAATCGGCATGCTCCTACCCACACCGGCCGGCCTAACCAGCCCGGGCCACCACCGGGAGCCGGGCCAAAGCGAAAGGAGCCAACCCATGACCACCACCCAAGCGTTACCGGGCAAGAAGGTCAAGCTGGCGGTATGGGCCGAGGAGGCGGGCGTCCTGCGCGAACAAGGCCAGGCTTTTTCCGCGGCGCTAATGGGAAGAACCATCGGACCGCAATCGCTGGTTTCCTTTGGCGATATCTTGCTGGGCGTCAAGGGCACTAAGCCCAAGGGACCGATCAAGGTGGTCAAAAACACCGCCATCAAGATATCGGTAACCAAGGAGCGGCCGACCATTACCTGCCCGGGGTGCGGACAGGTCCACACCACGGCCAGCAACGCCTGCCAGGAGTGCGGCACGCCGTTGGACGTGGTTACCCTGTAGCCCACGGGCGCGCCTTGGTCCCTGTCGGCGGTGGTACGCTCCCCACGGCAGGGGCCAAAAAAAGGCCTCTCCTCCCGCACAGCGGGGGTCGAGGCCTTGCAAGAATAGGCTGGCGTCCCCAACGGGATTTGAACCCGTGTCGCTGGCGTGAAAGGCCAGTGTCCTGGACCTGGCTAGACGATGGGGACGTTATGGATTCGCTTGGGGGCCGGGCAGTCGCCTGGGCCGCCCGATGAGCCCGTGGCGGCTATCTAGCTCCGGCTCGCGTACACGCCGGCCCCTGATCCGAACAAATGTATATACCGCAAAAGCCCAAGCGGCTCAAGACCCACCGGCAAATAATCACCACGGCAAGTTAACGGGCCGCCACCCCTGGTTCGGGGCGCTGGGGGTCGAGTCCCGTGGCCGGGCGCGAGGGAACCCAGGGCAGGTAGCAAGGCTCAAACCGCGTCACCTGGGACGCCATGGGGAGCCCAAAAAAAGAAGGGCTAGCCTATTTCGGCTAACCCTTTGTTTTAATTGGTGGGCCGTGCGTGATTCGAACACGCGACTCTCTGATTAAAAGTCAGATACTCTACCAACTGAGTTA
>JAMOVV010000041.1 GCA_027067385.1 Desulfarculaceae bacterium | reverse complement strand
CGAAGCGGCCCAGCACCTTGACTATCCCCACCGCCAGCAGGCTTTTGCCCTGTTCCACGATGGGCGGCACCGCCCCGGCGTCGACCACCACCGCGCCGTCGTGTTCAGCGGTAAAGGCGATCCAGTGCTTGCGGCCGGTGAGGCGCGATCCGAGGGGGGGAAACAGGGTGCCGAGGTCCTCGCCCCGGGCCAGGCGATCGATGATGGCCTCCTCGGTGCCGTTGGCCACGATGGCCGGCACCCCCCCGCAGGCGGCCTTTTCGGCGGCCACCACCTTGGAGAGTATGCCGCCGCGCCCCACCGCGCCGGGCTGGGCGCTGGCCGCCTGCAGCAGGCCGGCGTCGACCTTTTCCACCACCGGGATGCGCTTGGCCTTGGGGTTGACCCTGGGGTCGGCGTCCATTACACCGCTGACGTTGGTCAGGTTGACCATCAGGTCGGCGTGCAGGAGAATAGTCAACATCGCCGCCAGGTTGTCGTTGTCGCCCAGTTGTATTTCCTGGGTGGCCACCGTGTCGTTCTCGTTGACGATGGGCACCACCCGCCATTCCAGCAGGGTGCTTAGGGTGTTGTGGATATTGTTGTAGCGCTCGCGGTTGTTCAGGTCGCTGCCGGTGAGCAGCACCTGGGCCACGTTGACCCCGTGGGCGGCGAAGGCCTCCTCGTAGGCCCGCATCAGCCCAGACTGGCCCAGGGCGGCAGCGGCCTGCTTGGCCGGTACGCTGCGCAACTGGTCCCGCTTGAGCCCCAGCTTGGCCTGGCCGCTGGCCACCGCCCCGCTGGTCACCAGGACCAACTGGCGGCCGGATTGGGCCAGGCGGGCCATCTGGTCGGCCAGGCCGGCCACCCGCGCCAGGTCCAGCCCATGCTCGTTCGTGAGCACCCCCGAGCCGACCTTGATGACGATTCGTCTAGCGTTATCAAATATCTGAGACCTGGTCACCGCTATTCTCCGCTGGCGGGTCCTGGGGTTCGAGCAATTGGGCCACCTCCAGCATCAGCTCCGCCACCCCCTGGCCGGTGAGCGCGCTCACCGCAAACACCTTCAGCCCCTTTTCTTCAAGCGCTTGCTTAAACTCTGACAACCGCTGGCCGGCGCCGGGCAGGTCTATTTTATTAGCCGCCACCAGTGATATCCGCCGGGCCATGACCTTGCTGTAGGCCAAAAGTTCCGCGGCCACGGTCTCAAAGGCGTTTAGCGGGTCTTCATCACTTAAGTCAATAACATACAAAAATAACCGGCAGCGCTCAACGTGTTTGAGAAATTTAAGCCCCAGCCCGGCCCCCTGGTGGGCGCCGGCCACCAGGCCCGGGATATCGGCCATGGTGAAGGGTTCGTACTGGCCCACCTGGACCACGCCGAGGTTGGGGGTAAGGGTAGTGAAGGGATAGTCGGCCACCTTGGGCCGGGCCCGGCTGGCCGCGGCGATGAGGCTGGACTTGCCGGCGTTGGGCAGCCCCACCAGCCCCACCGAGGCCAGGAGTTTCAGCTCCAGGCGCAGGGTGCGTTTTTCCCCGGGCTGGCCGGGCTGGGCCATGCGGGGGGCGCGGTTGGTGCTGGTGGCGAAGTGGTGGTTGCCCTTACCGCCGCGGCCGCCGGCGGCCACCTTGAGCCGCTGGCCGTCGGCGGTGAGGTCACCGAGCAGCTCGCCGGTATCTTCGTCAAAGACCAGGGTGCCCACCGGCACGGTGATGATCTTGTCTTGGCCGGAGCGGCCGTGCTTATCGGAGCCTTGGCCGTGGGCCCCACGTCCGGCGCGGAAGTGGCGCAGGTAGCTGTGGTCGGCCAGGGTGGTGGTGCGGTTGTCGGCCACCACGATGACGTCGCCGCCGCGCCCGCCGTCGCCGCCGTCGGGTCCGCCCTTGGGCTGGTGGCGCATACGCAGGAAGCTCACGCACCCGTTGCCGCCGTCGCCGGCGGCCACCTCGATGATGGCCTCGTCCACAAAACGCATGTCAGCTACCGCCTGCCGGGGGACACCAGGGCCGCGTCCCCCAAAAAACAAGGCCCCGGGGCGCTGCATCCGCCCGGGGCCGTGTGGTTCATCGGCCGGCCGACCTTAGACCGGGTGGACGCTCACCCGTTTGCGGTCGCGTCCCCACCGCTCGAACTTGACCTTGCCGTCGATGGTGGCGAAGATGGTGTAGTCGCGGCCCATGCCCACGCCCTGGCCGGGGTGGATCTTGGTGCCGCGCTGGCGCACCAGGATGTTACCGGCCCGGACCAAGTTGCCCTCGCCGCGCTTGATGCCCAGCCGTTTGCCCGCGGTGTCGCGTCCGTTGCGGGACGAACCGCCTGCCTTTTTGTGTGCCATGTTACCTGCTCCTAGGCCTCGATGGCCTCAACCCGAATGGCGGTGTAGGGCTGGCGGTGTCCGCGCTTCACGCGGTAGCCCTTACGCCGTTTCTTTTTGAAAACCGTTACCTTGCGGCGTTTACCCTGTTCCAGGATGGTAGCGGTGACCTTGCCTTCTAAGTGCGGGCGGCCCACCTTGGCCTCACCGTCGCCGCCGACCATGAGCACCGGCTGCAGCTCCACCTGGTCACCGGCCTGGCCCTGGAGCTTTTCCAGCCGCAGGACCTGGCCTGGTTCCACTTTGTATTGTTTACCGCCCGTGGCGACTATTGCATACATGGTTGCATTACCCCTTGAAATTTAGATCAGGGAAATATACGGGGGAGGCCCGGAAATGTCAAGCAACGCGGCCCCGATTAAGCGGGCCGCCAGCCGTAGGGCCTTGGTCCGGGAAGCGGCAGAACCGTGGCACGCCTTTTCTCCCACTGCCTACCCCGATTTGTATTGCCACACCAGCTCTCACTATCCCTGGCCGCTCCTTTGCGCTGCCCGCCCCGTTGGCTTGTCCCCCGTCGGCTCTCATCCTTTGTGCTGGTTTGCAGCCCGGCGGGCTCCAGCCCCTGCACCCGCCCCCTCGGCATCGCCCCCCGGCTTGAGCCGGCTGCTTGGTCCAACCACTCTGTCCCGGCTGGCGTCATCCTGGCCGCTTGCCCATCCTGGCCGCTTGCCCATCCTGGCCGCCTTGGCCATCCTGGCCGCCTTGTCCGTCCTGGTCGCCTTAGCCCGTCCTGGTCGCCTTAGCCCGTCCTGGTCGCCTTGGCCATCCTGGCCGCCTTAGCCCGGCGGGCCCCAGCCCCGGAGACCAGCCCCCTTACTGGGCGGTCTTGGGGTGGGCGCGTTGGAGGTAGCGCCAGAAGTCGCCATCCGTGGAGAGAATAAACTCGCTCTTGCCGCGAGGCAGGTTGCTGTAGCTCTCCAGGGTCTTGAAGATGGCGTAAAACTCCGGGTCCTGGCTGTAGGCCTGGCCATAGATATCAGTGGCCTTGGCGTCGGCCTGGCCGCGGGTTTCCTGGGCCTTCTTATAGGCCACCGAGCGGATGCGGGCCAGCTCTTTCTGCATGGTGCCGAGGATGCGGCGGCGTTCGCCTTCGCCCTCGGAGCGATACTGGCTGGCGATGCGTTTGCGCTCGCTGATCATGCGTTGAAACACCTGGCGCTGCACGCTCTCCACGTAGTTGATGCGCTTGATCTGCAGGTCCACCAGTTCGATGCCGTACTGGGGGGTGAGTTTCTTGGCGGTGGTGAGCATGAGGCGGGTGAGCATCTGGCGGCCCTGGACCACCGAGCTGGTGCCGCCCTCGTCGTCGGCCAGGGACTCGGCCCTACCCTTGAAGGAGGTGCTTTCGTAGCGCGGGTTGGGTTTCCAGTTGGAGGAGCGCACTATCTCCACCAGGGGGGTGGTGGAGACCAGGTCGCGCACCACCGAGTCGAGGATATCGTCGAGTCGACTGGAGGCGCCGACCTCGGTGGCCACGGTTTGCAAAAACAGCAACGGGTCGACGATACGCCAGCGGGCGGTGGTGTCCACCCAGATGTATTTCTTGTCCCGGGTGGGAATCTGGTTGGGCTTGCCGTCCCACTTGAGCAGGCGTTTTTCAAAGTAGTGCACGTCTTGGATAAAGGGGATTTTGAAGTATAGTCCGGCGACGGTGTAGGTTTTGCCCACCGGCTTCCCGAACTGGGTGATGATGGCCTGTTGGCCCTCGTACACGGTAAAGACCGAGGAGTAGGCCAGGATGGCGGCCGCCGCGATTATGATTACCAGGATCAGCCCGGCTGCTTTTTTCATTGGTTCACCTCCCGGGAGCGCACGGCGCCGGCGCCGGAGTTGCCCAGGTTGAGTAGGGGTACTATGCCGCGCACCTTTTCATCGACCACCCAGATACGCTTACTGGCCGCCATGACCTTGGCCATGGCCTCCAGGTAGAAGCGGCGCAGGGTAACTTCCTTGGCCTTGCGATAGGCGGCCAGCACGTCGGTGAAGCGTTTGGCTTCACCCTGAGCCCGGTTTACCCGTTCGGTGGCGTAGCCCTCGGCCTCGGTCATCACCCGCTTGGCCTCGCCCTGGGCCTTGGGTATCTCGCGGTTGTAGGCCTCCTGGGCCTCGTTGATCATGCGTTCTTTTTGCTGGCGGGCCTCGTTGACCTCGTTGAAGGCCGGCTGCACCGGCTCGGGCGGGTTGACGTCCTGCAGCTTGACGGTGACCACCCGCACCCCGGTGTTGTAGGAATCCAGCAGGGTTTGGAGTTTTTTCTGGGCCAGGGCGGCGATCTGCACACGCTCCAGGGTGAGCACCGCGTCGCCGTAGCGGTTGCCCACGATCTGGCGCATAACGCTCTCGGCCAGGTCGCGGATGGCCGCCCGGCCGTTGCGCACCGCGAAGAGGTACTTGTAGGGGTCGCGGATCTGGTACTGCACGATCCACTTGACGTCGATGACGTTGAGGTCGCCGGTGAGCATGAGCGATTCTTGGTTGTAGCCCTTTTCGCGGAAGCGGCTGCGCACCCCGGGGGCCACCCCGCGGAAGCCGAACTCCTCTTTGAACACCCGGCCGGTCTTGATGAGGTTCACCTGCTCCACGCCCAGGGGCAGCTTGAAGTGCAGACCCGGCCCGGCCTTGCGCACGTATTTGCCAAAGCGCAGCACCAGCCCGGTCTCCTCGGGGTCCACCGTGAAGTAGGAGGTGGAGCCCAGGGCCAGCACGACCACGATGAGCAGGATGATCCAGAGCCCCCCCGTTTTTTTCATCTTGGGGAGCCGGCTTTTGAGTTCCTCGACCACCTTGCTCAGGTCGGGTGGTTGACCGCTTCCCTTGGGAGGCGGGGTCCAGTCCATGGGCATGGTAATTCCTCTTTTGGGATTGGTTAGCTAACTAATCGTAAGTTGTTAACTATACCAACCGGGGGACAGGGGGGCAAGGTTTGGGGGCGTTAATCGACACGCTCAGGCCGTCTCGCCCACCGCGCCGCCGCCGCGCCAGGGGGCGAACTTGCAAAGCAGCAGCATGCCGGGAATGGCCAGCAGGGTGCAAACGATGAAAAACGCCGACCAGCCCAGGTTTTGGGCCAAAAACCCGGTGGGTGCCGAGGCCAACACCCTAGGCACCCCCATGAGGCTCGAAAGCAGGGCGTACTGGGTGGCGGTGAAGCGCTTATTGGTGAGCGCGGCCATAAAGGCGACATAGGCGGCGGTGCCCATGCCCGAGGAGAGGTTTTCAAAGGCGATCACCCCGGCCAGGCCCCAGATGACCGGCCCCAGGTGGGCCAGGAGGCTGAAACCAGCGGTGGAGACCGCCTGCAAGCCCCCGAAAATCCACAGGGCGCGGTTGATGCCCAGGCGCAGCATGAGCACCCCGCCCAACAGGGCCCCGCCCACCGTGGCCCAAAATCCGAAGAGCTTGACGATGGTCCCTATCTCGGTCTTGCTGAAGCCCAGGTCGAGGTAGAAGGGGATGGTCATGGCCGAGGCCATGGAGTCGCCGATCTTGTAGAGCAGGATAAACCCCAGCACTCCCAGGCCCCAGCCCAGGCCGGCGCGGCTGAAGAACTCCACAAATGGCTGGATCACCGCTTCTTTTATGGTCCGGGGCGCACCGCGATCGGCCGGTGGCTCCCGGCACAGCAAGGTGGTGAGCACGCCCAGGGCCAGGCAACCGGCCATGACCAGGTAGACCCCGGCAAAGGAGATGTGGTCGGCCATGATCAGCCCGCCGCCGGAGGCCAGGAGCATGCCCACCCGGTAGCCCTGCACGTAGAGGGAGGACCCCAGGCCCAGCTCGGCGTCGGAGAGGTCCTCGCGGCGGTAGGCGTCGACCACGATGTCCTGGCTGGCGCTGAAAAAGGTCACCGCCAGGGCGGCCAGGGCCAGCAGCCAGGGGTGGTGCTTGGGATCGGACATGCCCAGCCACACGATGGCGGCCATTAATAATAGTTGGACCACCAACAGCCAGCCCCGCCGGCGGCCCAGGAAGGGCGGGATGTAGCGGTCCATGAGCGGGGCCCAGACGAACTTGAGGGTATAGGGCAGCCCCACCAGGGCCATGAGCCCGATGACCGACAGGTCCACCCCCTCCTGCTGCATCCAGGCCTGCAACACGGTGATGGTGAGCAGCAGGGGCAGGCCGCAGGCAAAGCCCATCATAAAGGCCACCAGCATGCGGCCGCTGAGCATCTGCTCCAGGATGGGCCAGCGGGCCTTGGCGGCCTGCCAGGGGCCGAGTGGGACGGGGTGGACAGGCGGGGGTTGGGTCACGGCTGGGCTCCGGTGGGGTTATGCACCTTATGACCGGCGGCGCTTTGTAATATTACCCGCCAGCGGTCCCGCCGGCGTCTCCGGCGGGGAGATTGAGACCAACCTTCCAGATTTAACCGGTCGTGGCAAGCATTTTCAGCCGTGGCGGTGGGCGCCGGGGTGCGGGGTCGCAAAACCAAGGCGCCGGCCGGGCCAGACGGCCGTCAGGCGGCCGAGACCTCCACGATCTCCAGGGTGCGCACCCCGCCGGGGGTCTTGACCTGCACCTCGTCGCCCTCTTCTTTGCCCAGCAGGGCCCGGCCGATGGGGCTGGACATGGAGATGCGCCCCTGGTTGGCGTCGCTTTCGGCCGCGCCCACGATCTGGAACTCCATCTCCTGCTCGGTTTCCAGGTCGTAGACCACCACCTTGGCGCCAAAGACCACCCGGCCGCCGGGCTCGGGCAAGGGGTCGATGACCTCGGCCTGGGCCAGGGTCATCTCCAACTCGTTGATCTTGGACTGGATTATACTTTGGCGCTCCTTGGCGGCGTGGAACTCGGCGTTTTCCGACAGGTCGCCGTGGGCCCGCGCCTCCTCGATGGCCTTGACGTTCTTGGGCAGCTCCACCTTGCGCAGGTGGGACAGCTCCTGCTGCAAGCGCTGGCGTCCTTGCTCGGTGATGAGTTGGCGTTCCACGGTGACACTCCTAAGGCGCGGCGATAAAAAAAGCAAAAGCCGTCCCCGCCGAGCTTGGCGTCGGCCCGGCTTGGCTCGGTCGCGGCGGTCTTCGGCTTTGGATGGTGATCGCTTTTGTCGTTGCCAGGAGTATATCAGCAAAGGCGGACGGCGACAAATCGCGGCCGGCCGGGGGGTGGCACATGTTGTAGGGGCACCCAACTGGTGGTATACTAGCGACCTTGTTTGTCCAGCTGCCTGGTACAAAATCCTGGCGAGACCAGGGGTTTGAGCACCCCCCAGGGTTGACAGGCCGGCTGGTTTTTTGTATTGAACACCAAGCAGATACCGAGCGGCCTTGAAAATCCGGGTGGAAGATATAGGTCCCGAGGGGCTGGAGGTGTCCTTTGAGGACCCTGGTTTGAGGCCCGATCACCTGGGGGATCAGGCGGGGGCCATCGTGCGCGCGCCGGCGGTGAGTTTGCATCTTACCCGTTCCGGCCCCACGGTACGGGCCCGCGGTCGGGTGCGCGGCGGTTTTCTCTTGGTGTGCAGCCGCTGTCTCGGCGATTGTGACTTTAAGCTGGACGCCGAGGTGGACCTGTTCTTTGGCCCCCGGCCCGGCCGGCTGGCGGTCGAGGTCCGCCTGGAGCCCGGTGACTTGGACCTGGTCTACTACGACTCCGGCGAGATCGACCTGGGGGCCGCCCTGCGCCAGGAGATGAGCCTGGCCCTACCCATGGCGCCGGTCTGCGGCCAGGGATGCCGGGGCCTGTGCCCTGACTGCGGCCGTCCGCTGACCGAAGATGTCTGCGGCTGCCAAAAAAAGGAAATTGACCCCAGGTTGGCCAAGTTGGCCCAATGGAAGACGGATTGATCCGCGGCGGCGCTCTGGCCGCTTTTGCAAGGAGATAATTATCATGGCCGTTCCCAAGCGACGCCACTCAACCACCCGCCGTAACAAGCGGCGGAGCCACGACTCCATCACCCTGCCCAACCCCTCGCCGTGCCCCCAGTGCGGCGAACCCAAGCTGCCGCATAGGGTCTGCCCTTCCTGCGGCACCTACAAGGGACGCCAGGTGTTGGCCAAGGACGAGTAGTCTTTTTCATGCGCATTGCCCTAGACGGCATGGGCGGAGACCGCGCCCCCTCGGTGGTGGTGGACGGCGCGGCCTCGGCCCTGGATGAAGCCACCTCGGAGATCGAGATCGTCCTGGTGGGGCAGCAAGAGGTTCTGCAAGGCGAGATGGACCGTCTGGGCCGGCCCCTGAAGCGGGTCACCATCGAACCGGCCAGCCAGGTGGTGACCATGGACGACCAGCCCAGCCACGTGCTGCGCCGCATGCCCGACTCGTCCATCCGCCGCTGCTTCGACCTGCTCAAGGCCGGCGAGGTGGACGCGGTGGTGAGCGCCGGCAACAGCGGGGCCACCATGGCGGTGGGCATGGTGGTCATGGGCCGCCTGGCCGAGGTGGACCGCCCGGCCCTGGCCGCGGTCCTGCCCAGCCTGCACGGCAACACGGTGCTCATCGACGTGGGGGCCAACGTGGACTGCTCGCCCATGATGCTCTTGCAGTTCGGCTACATGGGCGCGGTCTACGCCGAGCGGGTGCTGGGGGTGGACAACCCCACGGTGGGGCTGTTGTCCATCGGCGAGGAAGGCAGCAAGGGCAATAACGCGGTGCGCGCGGCCCACGAGTATTTCAAAAACAGCGCCCTGAACTTCGTGGGCAACATCGAGGGGCGCGATATTTTCAGCGGACAGACCTCGGTGGTGGTCTGCGACGGCTTTGTGGGCAACATCTGCCTCAAGCTCAGCGAGGGCCTGGCCGAGTCCACCGGACGTTTCTTAACCCAGGAGGCGGCCGGTTCGCCGGCCCGCTGGATGGGAGGGCTCTTTCTGCGGGGGGCCTTCCGCCGGTTCAAGGGGTTGATGGACTACGCCTCCTACGGCGGGGTGCCGCTGTTGGGCATCAACGGCGTGGCCTTCATCTGCCACGGGCGTTCCAGCGCCCGGGCCATCGGCCGGGCGGTAACCATGGCGACCGAATCGGTGCGGGGCCGTTTGGTCCAGCACCTGAGCGAGGGGCTGGCCGAGTACCGCGGCCTGTTGTTGGGGGAGCGGGAGATCGGCTCACTGTAGCCTGGCCCGCCTGGTAAGAAGGGATACCTCAAAGGGGAATATTGGGCATGGACTACTTCCTGACCGAAGAGCAGGAGATGATCCGCGACCTGGCCCGGCAGATCGCGCAGGAGCGCATCAAGCCGATCCGGGCGCAGTTGGACGAGGCCGAGGAGTTTCCGCACGAGATCATCAAGGCCTTGGGCCAGGCCGATTTGTTCGGGATCATCATCCCGGAAGAATACGGCGGCCTCGGCGGCGGTTGCCTGGAAAATTGCCTCGCGGTGGAAGAGCTCTCGCGCGCCTGCGTGGGCTGCTCCACCAGCTACGCCGCCTCCTTCCTGGGGGCCTACCCCATCCTGCTCTATGGCAGCAAGGAGCAAAAGGAAAAGTACCTGCCGGCCATAGCCTCCGGCGAGACCCTGGCCGCCTTCGCCCTCACCGAGTCGGCCTCGGGCTCCGACGCCGCCTCCATCAAGACCGAGGCGGTGCGCCAGGGCGACGAGTACATCCTGCGCGGCTCCAAGCAGTGGATCACCAACGGCGGCGAGGCCGGGGTCTACACCGTGGTGGCCATCACCGACCGCTCCAAGGGACCCCGCGGGGCCAGCGCCTTTATCGTGGAGCCCGGCGATCCCGGCTTCAGCGTGGGCAAAAAGGAGTCCAAGCTGGGCATCCGGGCCAGCGCCACCGCCGAGCTCATCTTCAATGATTGCCGCATCCCGGCCGACCGTCTCCTGTCCCGCGAGGGCATGGGCTTCGTGGTGGCCATGCGTACCTTTGACCAGTCGCGCCCCGGGGTGGGAGCCCAGGGGGTGGGCCTGGCCCAGGGGGCCCTGGACGAGGCGGCGGCCTTTGCCAAGACCCGCAAGCAGTTCGGCAAGCCCATCATCACCTTCCAGGCGGTGGCCCACATGCTGGCCGACATGGCCACCAAGATCGAGGCCGGCCGCGCCCTGGTCTACGCCACCGCCCGCTACATCGACAGCGGGGCCAAGGACATCGGCAAGGTGAGCGCTATGTCCAAGCTCTTCCCCACCGACGTGGCCATGGAGGTGACCACCAACGCGGTGCAGATACTCGGCGGCCACGGCTACATGCGCGACTACCCGGTGGAAAAGATGATGCGCGACGCCAAGATTCTGCAGATATACGAGGGCACCAACCAGATTCAGCGCAACGTGATCGGCCAGGAGCTGAACAAGGAGTACGGCCGCAAGAAGTAGGGCCGGCTCGGCGCCGAAAAAGCCAGGGACGCGATTGACCATGAAGATCATCGTTTGCATCAAGCAGGTGCCCGACACCGCCAACGTGCGCCTGGACCCCGAGACCCACACCCTCAAGCGCGAGGGGGTGGAGTCCATCGTCAATCCCTTTGACCTGTTCGCCCTGGAAGCGGCCCTGCGCCTGCGCGAGGAACTGGGCGGCGCCATCACCGCCATTACCATGGGCCCGCCCCAGGCGGCCGAGGTGATCAAGGAGGCCATCGGCTACGGGGTGGACGACGGCCTGCTGGTGAGCGACCGGGCCTTTGCCGGGGCCGACACCTGGGCCACCACCCGGGCCCTGGCCGCGGCGGTGGAGCACCTGGGCGGGGCGGACCTCATCGTCTGCGGCAAGCAGGCGGTCGACGGCGACACCGCCCAGGTGGGACCCGGCCTGGCCCAGCGGCTGGATTTGCCCCAGGTGGCCTTTGTCAAGGGATGGCGCGAGATATCCGACGGCCACCTGGTCCTGGAGCGCCAGATGGACGACGGCTTCGACGTGGTGCGCCTGCCCCTGCCGGGGCTCATCACCGTGGTGCGCGAGGTGGGCGAGCCCCGGCCGCCCTCGCTCAAGGGAAAGATGCGGGCCAAGAAATACCAGGTGCCCGCCGTGGGTGCGGCCGAGCTGGGCCTGGACCCGGCCGAGGTGGGCCTGGCCGGCTCCCACACCGAGGTGGTGAAGGTCTTCGCTCCCCAGGCGGGCGGCGACCGCCTGATGCTAGGTGGCACGGCCGAGGAGGCTGGCGCCCGGGTGATCGACCTGCTGGTGGAAGCCAAGGTCATCGCGGGGGGAGCTTGAGCCATGGGTATCATCATTGATCAAAGCCTGTGCACCGGCTGCGAGACCTGCCTGGAGCAGTGCGCCTACGACGCCCTGGAGATGGTCGACGACACCGCCCGGGTCAACGACAACTGCAACCTGTGCCGGGCCTGCATCGATATCTGCCCGGTCGAGGCCATCAGCCTGGAGGAGACCCGGCGCCAGGCCGACGAGCGCACCGCCGCGGCCAGCGGGGTCTGGGTGTTTGCCGAGCAGCGCGACGGGACCATGCCCGAGGTGGTGGCCGAGCTGCTGGGCCAGGGCCGCCGCCTGGCCGACCAGTTGGGCTGCCAACTGGCCGCGGTGCTGCTGGGCCACGCGGTGGAGCCCCTGGCCGCCGAGCTCTTCGCCCAGGGCGCCGACACGGTCTACCTGGCCGACGACCCGCGCCTGGAACATTTCAACGACGATATCTACTGCCAGATCCTGGCCCGGCTCATAGGCCGGGACCAGCCCGAGATACTGCTGGCCGGGGCCACCGCCCTGGGCCGCTCGCTCATTCCCCGGGTGGCCACCGCCGCGGCCACCGGTCTCACCGCCGACTGCACCGGCCTGGCCATCGACCCCGGACCGCGCACCCTGCTGCAGACCCGGCCGGCCTTTGGCGGCAACATCATGGCCACCATCGTCTGCCCGGCGGCCCGGCCCCAGATGGCCACGGTGCGCCCCCGGGTGATGAAGGCCGCCGAGCCCCAGCTGGGGCGCTCCGGCCGGCTGGTGCCGGTGGAGCTGGCCCCGGAGGACACCTCGCGCACCGAGGTGCTGGAGGTGGTGCGGGCCATTGACGAGCAGGTGAACCTCACCGGGGCCGAGGTGGTGGTCACCGGTGGACGCGGCCTGGGCGACGCAGAGGGCTTTGAGCTGGTGCGCCGCCTGGCCCGGGCCCTGGGCGGGGTGGTGGGCGCCACCCGCGGCGCGGTGGACGCCGGCTGGATCGGCCACGCCCACCAAGTGGGCCAGACCGGCCGCACCGTGGCCCCGCGGCTCTACATCGCCCTGGGAGTGCACGGCGCGGTACAGCACGTGGTGGGCATGCAGGGCTCTGAAAACATCGTGGCCGTAAACACCGATCCGGCCGCCCCCATATTCGAGGTGGCCACCCACGGCATCGTGGGCGATCTCTTCGAGGTGGTGCCGGCCATGCTCAAGCGCCTGGAGCAGACCCGGGGCTGACCCCGGCGTACCCCGCAGGGCGGCGCAAGTGCCAGCGCGCGGGGCGACGCGAGGGCGGCGAGAGGGGCGACACAGGAGACGGCGCGAGGGCGACACGAGGGGCGACGAGGGGGCGACGCAAGTGCCAGCGCGCGGGGCGACGCGGGAGACGGCGAGAGGGA
>JAMOVV010000040.1 GCA_027067385.1 Desulfarculaceae bacterium | reverse complement strand
GGCCAACCAGATACTGGCCCAGGGCTGCGACCAGGTGCCGCGCCTGCCCCTGGACAAAGCTCTCAAGGCCGAGACCACGGTGGAGTACGACTTTGTGGGTCCCTACGTCCAGGATATGGCCAACGTGGTGGACCTGGCGGCGGTGGCCGCGGCCGGGGTGAAGATCGGAGTGGACCCCCTGGGCGGGGCCACGGTGGCTTTTTGGGAGCCCCTGGCCGAGACCTACGGCCTGGCGCTGGAGGTGGTCAACCCCCGGGTGGACCCCGCCTTTGCCTTCATGACCGTGGACAAGGACGGCAAGATCCGCATGGACTGCTCCTCGCCCTATGCCATGGCCGGGCTCATCGAGCACCGCGACAAGTTCGACATCGCCTTTGGCACCGACCCGGACGGCGACCGCCACGGCATCGTCACCCGCCAGGCCGGCCTGCTCAACCCCAACCACTACCTGTCAGCCGCCATCTGGTACTTGTTCCAGAACCGCCCCGGCTGGAGCGCCGCAGCCGCGGTGGGCAAGACCCTGGTCTCCAGCTCCATGATCGACCGGGTGGCCGCCCACCTGGAACGCCGCCTGTCGGAGGTGCCGGTGGGGTTCAAGTGGTTCGTGGACGGGCTGGTCAACGGCAGCTACGGCTTTGGCGGCGAGGAGAGCGCCGGGGCCTCGTTCCTGCGCGGCGACGGCACGGTGTGGACCACGGACAAGGACGGCATCATCATGAACTTGCTGGCCGCCGAGATGACCGCCAAGCTGCAACGCGACCCCGGCGAGGTCTACGACGGCCTGGCCGAGCGCTTTGGACGGCCGGTGTACGAGCGTATCGACGCCCCGGCCGACGCCCGGCAAAAGCAGGCGTTAAAAAACCTGCGGCCCGAGGACATCACCGCCGAGCGCCTGGCCGGCGAAGAGATCACCGCCCGGCTCTCCACCGCCCCCGGTAACCAGGCGCCCATCGGGGGTATCAAGGTCACCACGGCCAACGGCTGGTTCGCGGCCCGTCCCTCGGGCACCGAGGATATCTACAAAATTTACGCTGAGAGCTTCCGGGGAGTCGAACACCTGCGCCAGATACAGCAGGACGCCCAGGCCATCGTGTCCCAGGCCTTTGCCGCGGCTGGCCGCTGAACCCTTCGCGGCCGCCCTGCCCTGCCTTGCCCCCGCCGGCGCAGACCCGCCGCCAGTGCCGGGGCGGACGCGCTTACTTGACCGTCTGGATGTGCCGTACGAACTGGGTCAATACCACCCGGTTGGTCCTAAGCAGCTCCTTGATGGCCCCGGCGGTGGCCCCGCCTTCCAGGTCCAGGTCCAACTCCACCCGGGGGTCACCCTGCTGGTCCAGGTAGGCGCGGGCATAGCGCTTGGCGCGGTTCCACTGGTTGATGCTGCCCAGCGATGGTGGGGTGGTGAGCGAAAAGCCGGCTGAAAGCTGGATGGCGCTGTAGCGGTCCCCGACCTTGTGGTAGAAGAACAACCCCACCTTGTAGCCATCCTGCCGGAAGCTGATCACCGGGTCGCCCTGGCCGATGGTGCTGGTTTCAAAGGTGTAGCCAAACTGGGCCATGAGCTGCTGCATCTCCTCCAAGGAGATGGAGTTATAGACCGTATCCAGGCTGACCCGGGCCGCGGCGGGAACCGCCAGCCCCCAGGCCAAAACCAAGATCGCCGAGATAATTGCCAGTCGCCTCATCGCCACCTCTCCTTGGCTCCTTGCGGGTCGGTGTAGGGAGCAGACCTAACTAAAACTTAGTGCACCCCGGCACAACAAGTCAACGCTTGCTGTGCCGGCCGCCCGGCTGCCCCGGCGGCGCACCCGGGCCGGGGTGGTGGTTATTTTGGCGCGCTCGCAACATCGCCGGCAGCCGGTCTAAGGTGTAGCGTCGCACCAGGATGGTCAACACCACCAGGATCACCAGGCCAGCGGTCACCATGAACCCGGTGAAGAAAGGGCTGGCCGGGGCCAGGACCAGGGTGAGGGTCATGGCCGAGAGCAGCAGGCTGAAGCCGTAGAGCATGAGCACCACCGCCCGGGGACGGCCGATCTTCTCCATGAGGAAGTGGTGCAGGTGCTCCTTGTCCGGACTGAAGATGTTGCGGCCGCTGATGGAGCGCCGCAAGATGGCCAGGCCCACGTCGAGCAGGGCAATGCCAAAGGGCAGAAAGGGCGCCAGGACCATCACGAAGGTGCCCGAGCGCTGGCCGGGCGAGAGCGCCGCCGAGCTGGTGGCCAGGGTGCCGAGCAAGAACCCCAGCATGAGGCTGCCGCCGTCGCCCAGGAAGATCGAGGCCGGCGGGAAGTTATAGCGCAAAAAGCCCAACAGGCTGCCGGCCACCACCATGCCCAGGGTGGCCGTGAGGTAGTCGGCCTTGCAAAAGCCGATCACCGCGCTCACCACGGCGGCAAAGAAACAGACCCCCCCGGCCAGGCCGTCTACGCCGTCGATGAGGTTGATGGCGTTGGTTATGGCCAGCACCGCCAGGCCCAAGAGGGGAATGCCCAGCCAGCCGAACTCCACGTGGCCGATCAAGGGGATGGTGGCGTTGTGGATGGTGTGTCCGCCGAGCACCAGGATGACCACCCCCAAGACCTCGCCCAAGACCTTCTTCTTCCATCCCAGCGAGACCTTGTCGTCAATGGTGCCGAGAACCATGATCCAGGAGGTGGCCAAAAACAGCGAGACCGCCTGCCGGCCGGTGATGCCGGCCAGGCTCATCACCTCGGCCTGGGCCAGCAGGTAAAAGACCGCGAAGGTCACGGCAAAGGGAATGTAGACGGCCAGCCCGCCGAGTAAGGGGGTGGGATGCTGGTGGTTGCTGTGCCCGCCGGGAGTGCAGATGAGCTGGTAGTCGTGGGCCTTGCGGATGAGGATCGGGACCAGCCCGAGGGTGGTGACCAGTCCGAACAGGGCGACCACGGCCAGAATGATTGGTGCCAGAGAAGGGGTCATTTCACCTCGGTCCGTCCTGCCATGGGGTGCGCCCCGCACGTATGCCGACCATAGCCCAGCCAGGACCGACAAGTCAAGAAAGCCGGTCCACCGGGGGCGTACAAGAAGGCATGGATCTTTGCGGGTTTACTTGTTGCGAACTCCCGCCTATACTATCGGGGCGTCTGTATCCAGCCGTTGCAAACCCTAACCTACGGGAGCTTCGTTTGGCCACATTGTGGCAAACCCAGCCGGTATTCTGCCTGACCGTGGATGTGGACTGGGCCTCCGAGGAGGTGATCCGCCGGGCCCACGCCTGGTT
>JAMOVV010000039.1 GCA_027067385.1 Desulfarculaceae bacterium | reverse complement strand
TCTCGTGCATCAGGGCCTGGCCCTGATGCACGAGATTCTGTTCATCGCCTCCGGTCTCAGGCTTCCCATCGTGATGGCGGTGGCCAACCGGTCTCTTTCCGCCCCCATCAGCATCTGGAACGACCATAGCGACATCATGGCCGAGCGGGACACGGGCTGGATCCAGACCTTCGCCGAGAACGGCCAGGAGGTGCTGGATCTAACCCTGCACGCCTTCAAGGTGGCCGAGGACAAGCGGGTGCTCCTGCCGGTGGCCGTGAACATGGACGGGTTCACCCTGACCCACGTGATCGAGCCCATCGAGATACCGGACCAGTCCCAGGTGGACGCCTGGCTGCCCCGCTACCAGCCCCAGCAGCGCCTGGACATCGCCAATCCCATCAGCATGGGCATGGTGGGTGTGCCCGAGGTTTACACCGAGGCACGCAAGGCCTGTCTGGTGGCCCTGGAGGATTCCTACCAGGTGATCAAGGAACACTGGGAGAGCTTCGGCCAGGCCTTTGGCCGGCACTATCACCCGGTGGAGAGCTACCGCACCGAGGACGCCGAGGTGCTCCTGGTCACCATGGGCAGCATTGGCGAGACCTGCATGACCGCAGTGGACGAGATGCGCGAGGCCGGCCTGAAGGTGGGCCAGGTGCGTATCCGCCTCTGGCGCCCCTTCCCCTGCCAGGACTTTATGGACGCCATCGAGGGGGCCAAGACCCTGGTGGTGCTGGACCGGGCCCTGCAGCCGGGTAGCGACTCCGGCCCGGTGGGCACCGAGATCAAGTCGCTTCTCTACAGCCGGGGCGCGGACCACTACGTGGCCAACTTCGTGGCCGGTCTCTCCGGCCGTGACGTTACCCGTGCCGACTTCCGTTCCATGGTGGATCGGGCCAGCGCGGCCCAGGCCTCCGGCGAGGTCATGAGCTGCCAGATGTTGGGGGTGAAGGAATGATGCTTGCTACCGAGGCGTTGAAGGATTTCGAGAAGATAACGCCCAAGAAGATACCTGAGGTGGAGCCCTTTTCCCAGGGGCACCGGGCCTGCCAGGGCTGCGGAGAGGTGTTGGCCCTGCGCCTGGCCGCCAAGGCGGTGGGCGAAAAACTGATAGCGGTGAGCGCCACCGGGTGCATGGAGATCATCTCCTCGCCCTATCCCCAGACCGCCTGGAAGGTACCCTGGATCCACGTGGCCTTCGAGAACGCGGCCGCAGTGGCCAGCGGGGTGGAGGCCGGCCGCAAGGCCCTGATCAGGAAGGGCCGCTTCCCCGACGACGGGGCCAAGATCGTGGCCTTTGCCGGCGACGGCGGTACCGCTGACATCGGCATGCAGGCCCTCTCCGGCGCCCTGGAGCGGGGGCACGACTTCACCTACATCTGCCTGGACAACGAGGCCTACATGAACACGGGCGTGCAGCGCTCCAGCGCCACCCCCTATGGGGCCATGACCACCACCAGCCCTCCAGGCAAGAAGTCCAAGGGCCAGTTCACCTGGAAGAAGAACATGCCCATGATCGCGGCGGCCCACGGTATTCCCTACGTGGCCACCGCCTCGCCGGCCTGGCACATCGACCTCATGAACAAGGTCAAGAAGGCGGTAACCGTTCCCGGGCCGGCCTATGTGCATATCTTCAGCCCCTGTCCCACGGGCTGGCGCTGCCCGCCGGAGCAGTCCATCGAGACCGCCCGCCAGGTGGTGAACGCGCGCATCTTCCCCCTCTTCGAGGTGATCGACGGCCGTTTCGTCTTGACAAGAGACATAAAAAAGCCTATACCTGTAAAAGAGTACTTGAAGGGTCAGCGGCGTTTTCGTCATCTGAAAGATGAGGATATCGCCTACATCCAAGAACGGGTGGATGCTGACTGGGAAAGACTCATGGCGCTGGTCAAGGCCACCAACCCGGAAACGGGTGAGTAGGCCGGAGGCGCTAAAGGGGGTCGGGGTTCTGAGAGACCGGCTCCCCACTAAATAGCCCCCCAGCCCCGTGCGTCGCTTGCTTTCCGCTGTCATGGTGGAGGCGGCGACGCGCGGGGATTTTTTTTGTGGTTAATCGGGTATGCAAAATTAATGTAGTGACTAAATATTTCGTGTGGCGAAATTTATTTTGTTGTTTTATAATGCTGCTACAAATTTTCATTGAGAGCCCAGTATCGCCAGCACGTATAGTTGATGCAGAGCACCTGAAGACACCAGCAGCGCAGCCGAGGCTTGTTTTTTATTTTCAGGGGGGAGGAAGCTCTCATGAAGGCCCTTTCGTCAGCCCTTATTGTTGTTTTACTCCTGGTATTGGTGTCCTGCTCCAGTGATCGTGATAAGGCCAACGAACTGGTAGTAGAGGCCACCAAGCTCTATAAGCAGGCCGAAAAGGAACCTGACGCCCAGAAGAAGTTTGAGCTTATAGACCGGGCCTTGAGCGACCTGAAAAAGATCGTAAAGGATTATCCCAACACCGATATAGCGACCAAGCTGAGTACCGGGCAGAGCATCGGCTTTCTTAGCCTGAAGAAACTGAAGCAATTCAGGACCCAAGCAGCCTGTGGGGTGTGCTTTGCCCATCCTCGCCAGGCCTGTCTGCTCAACACCGCCCGGACCATTGTCACGGGACTATCAGGATTGTTTAAAAGCGATTGGTATCCTAAGTCTCTAGTGCGAATTGCAAGTGCTCAGGCCGAATCTGGCTTCATCGATGATGCCCGAAAAACCGCAGAGTCCATAAAAGATCCTTTTCACCAATCGCAGGCACTAGCGTTTGTTGCCATGGCCACCAAGGATCGTGCCCTGTTCGATCAGGCACTGGCTACTGCCAACAAGTCTGCTACCCAGAAAAAACGGGACCAAGCTTTGCACGGTATTGCCATACTTATGCAGCGGGCTGGGTTTTTCAATGACTCCCAAAAGGTAGTCCATGCTATTACAAATGAATATGATCGCTTGCTTGCTCTGGCCGCTATCCTGGTTAATAAAAAGGATCCTGCTTTTTCCCAAAAGGTCAGTAATTTGGTAAGTAAATCCACTTTGCCTGCCAATAAGTTGGACAGTGTGTTAAGTCAATTATCCATTGCTCAGAGTTTTGCCGGCCTTTACGCAGATGCCAAAAAGAATGCTGAGAAGATACAAATTCCTGAAGAACGTACCAAAGCATTTCTCTATTTAGCCCTGGAAACAAAGGATGCGGCGTTATTCAAGGAGGCAATAAATTCTGCTAAAGGTATAAAGAATGCTTCGTCAGCTATTAAGTTGTTACGAACTATTGTTTTGGCGCAGGCTAAGGTTGGGTTTACAG